>JAQIBR010000104.1 GCA_027858955.1 Bacteroidales bacterium | reverse complement strand
TGGGGAATGGGATGGTGGTGGATTATTGGTCTTTTTTTTATTATAGCTGTCATTTGGTTCATTAGTAGAATGATCAATCAAAATCCAAATCAGAATAAACCTATTTTGCCAAGCAAATCCGCCCTTGAAATTATGAAGGAGCGTTATGCACGTGGTGAAATCGACAAAGCAGAATATGAAGAAATAAAGAGGAACTTACAATAAATATTTTCTAAAACATTTATTTTGATTACTGAAATTACAGTTAAATACTAAAAATATGGAAACTACTTCACAGAAACATTTTGCTTGTCCTATGCATTGTGAGGGAAATAAAATATATTATAATGCCGGCTCTTGCCCTGTGTGTAATATGAACCTCATTACTGTTGGGAAACTAGAGAAGGAAGATTTAGTTAGTCAAGTACCTGACAAACAAGATAATATGCATTCGCATGATCATCGACATTCCCTTACATCAAGCAATAAAGGAACAACTCAGGACAAATATTTTTGCCCAATGCATTGCGAAGGCAACAAAACATACGAAAAACCCGGTGACTGCCCAAAATGCGGAATGCATTTAAACAAGGTGGAAAGTGTTTCGGCCATCAAATCCATTTATACTTGCCCAATGCACCCGGAGGTGAAACAAGACCATCCCGGAGACTGCACAAAATGCGGTATGACATTGGTTCCGGAAAAAGGAGTTGAAAGCAGTGAAGAAGAAAAGGCATATAAAAAAATGGCAAGGAAATTCTTTGTTGCTTTGGCTTTAAGCATACCTGTTTTTTTTATAGCAATGTCTGATTTGATTCCTTTCGTAAATCTTGAATCAATTGCTTCGAAAAAAATCTGGAGCTGGGTACAATTTATTTTAGCTACTCCGGTTGTTTTTTATTCAAGCTGGGATTTCTTTAAACGTGGATGGAGTTCTATAATTCGTTGGTCGCCTAATATGTGGACACTCATTTCGATTGGAGTAGGATCAGCATACGTTTTTAGTGTTTTCGCTCTCCTATTCCCTTCTGTCTTCCCTGCTCAATTTCAAGATTCAAACGGCAATGTTCATCTTTATTTTGAAGCGGCAGCAGTTATCTTAACACTTGTTCTTCTTGGGCAAGTGTTGGAATTGCGAGCTCACAGTAAAACAAATTCCGCCATAAAAGCTTTATTGGGATTAGTTCCACCTGTTGCCAGGATAATCCGGAATGGCGTAGAAGAAGAAATTCCATTGGAAGAGGTCAAGGCAGGTGATCTGCTAAAGGTAAAACCAGGCGAAAAAATTCCTGTGGATGGAGTCATCTTTAAAGGCGATGCAATAATTGATGAAAGCATGATTTCCGGAGAACCAATGCCCGTCGAAAAGTCGAAGGATGATAATATTATCGCTGGAACAATCAATGGAAAAACAGCTTTTGAGATGAAGGCAGTAAAAGTGGGAAGTGATACACTTTTGGCTCAAATCATCGAGATGGTCAATCAGGCCAGTCGTTCACGTGCTCCAATACAAAAATTGGCGGATACAGTTGCCAAATATTTTGTGCAGATTGTGATTTCTATTGCAATCATAACCTTTGCTGTTTGGGCCATCTGGGGGCCTGATCCTGCTTATGTCTATGCTTTTGTAAATGCCGTTGCGGTATTAATCATCGCTTGTCCTTGTGCTTTGGGACTTGCAACTCCAATGTCTATTATGGTGGGCACCGGCAGAGGAGCTCAATCAGGAGTATTGGTAAAAGATGCTAGTGCCTTAGAGGAAATGAACAAAGTCGATGTGCTTATTATTGATAAAACTGGAACAATTACCGAAGGCAAACCCAGCCTGAACGGTTTTAAATCTTTAGGTGAACTAAGCGATCTGGAAATACTGCAATTGGCAGCTTCTGTCGATTCAAACAGCGAACATCCTTTGGCTGATGCCATTGTTGCCGGTGCAAAAGCATACAAACAAAAGCTTCTTACACTCGACAAATTTGAATCCGTAACCGGAAAAGGTGTTCAAGCAATTTACAAGAAGCAAAAAATCGGTTTGGGAAACCATCGCCTTTTGGAAGATTTTAATGCTGATTTATCAGACAACAATAAAGAATTAGTAAAAGACTGGCAACTAAGTGGTCAAACCGTAATGTACTTGGTCATCGATAAAAAAGTGGAAGGTATAGTTAGTGTGTCCGATAAAATTAAACAATCATCGGCTACTGCCATAAAAAAACTGCAAGCTATGGGTATAAAGGTCCACATGCTTACCGGCGACAATCAATATACAGCCATAGCAGTTGCTGATAATCTTCATCTTGATGGTTTTATTGCCGATTGCTTGCCAGAAGACAAGTATAAAAAGGTAAAAGAGCTGCAAGAACAAGGGCATATAGTTGCAATGGCTGGAGATGGAATTAACGATGCTCCTGCGCTCGAACAGGCAAATGTTGGAATTGCTATGGGAACGGGTACTGATATTGCCATGCAAAGCGCTGAAATCACATTAGTAAAAGGGGACTTGGTTGGGATAGTAAGAGCAAGAGATCTTAGCCAAAAAGTAATGAGAAACATTAAGCAGAATCTCTTCTTTGCCTTTATTTACAATGCACTTGGAGTACCGGTAGCTGCCGGAATATTGTATCCATTTTTCGGTATATTACTCAGCCCAATTATTGCCGCAGCAGCAATGAGCTTTAGCTCTGTTTCTGTTATTACCAATGCATTAAGATTAAAACGAAAATAAACTAAGAAATGACAAATAAAAAATCGAAAAGCAGTAAGGGTATTTACACCTTAATATTTTTAAGTATGGCATTTATGTTTTCATCTTGTATGATGATGTCACCTAATCACCTAAATAATCGCAGCGATAATGGGACTAATCATTCGACCATGCAAACAGACTTTGTATGCGGACAATCGTTTGAAACTGTTCAAGATGCATCCTTTGAATATCAATACAATAGCACTACCTATTATTTCCATTCAGAACAATGCATGAAGGATTTTATACAGTCACCAGAAACATATATTAACAATCAATCTGACCATCATCGCGGCAATAGGCGCAATGGAATGATGTGGGGATTAGGTGCTGTTGGTATGGTAGCTATGATGGCTATTATGTTTATATAAATGATTGATTATTCACATAATTTAATATACCAGAAACGAGCATGATCGTTAAACATAATCACGAATGGAAATCTCTCATGCTAGTTCCATTCGGACTTATTAAACAAATTATATCGGAATGAAAACAAAAGTTTTAAGCTTAATTGCATTAGTATTGATTGGAGCAACAAATTTATCTGCTCAAACAAAAACAGAAGAATTTAAAGTGTATGGCAATTGCGGTATGTGTGAAACTCGCATAGAAAAAGCTGTAAATGATGTTGATGGCGTATCTGCCGCCGAATGGAATAAAGAAACCAAAATGCTTGAAGTTTCTTTTGATGGCACAAAAACTGATGTGCATAAACTTCAAATGGAAGTTGCAAAAATTGGACATGACACAGATATGCATAAAGCAAGTGATGAAGTTTACAATCAGCTTCCCGGTTGTTGTAAATATGAACGTTCAGAGGCTAAAAAAAACACAACAAGTCACGAATGTCATAATCATTAAAAATGATAAAGGCTCACTGCGATGTGGGTCTTTATTTATCGTATTTTTGTTATTCTTCATTCAATAATCACTGTAAATATTTGATTGAAGGATATATTCATCAAATAAATTAGAATTTCAATTAGAAATATCATCTTATGAAAAAAGTTAGTCTTAGAAGTATCTTATTATTTCTGTTGTTGATTTCCATTCCAGTGTTAAGCCAAGCAAAAACCTTTGATTCACAACGCTATGTTATTCAATCTGACAGTACTATTCAAAATGCAAGTGTTTGCTACGAAGTTTTTGGAATGGATTGTCCCGGTTGCGAATCTGCTTTGGAAAAACAATTAAAGAAAATTGCAAGTATTAAAAAAGTAAAAGCCAGTTGGGAAAAGCAACAAGTAGAAATCTGGACGTTTGAAAATACAGAAATTCCAAAAGAAGAAATCATAAAACGTATTAAAAAAGCTAATTTCACTCCCGGTGAAAGCATTAAGTCCGAAAAAAACAAGAAGATAAATGAAAAATAAAATCAATTTTCTTTTTTTGTTGATTGGTTTGTCAATTTTTAATATTACAGAAAGTCATGCCGAAGGAATCAGCGTTGATGCAGGATTGACACCTGCACAAGATAGAATTATAATCCGTTGGCAATATCGCCACATAATTAATGAAATGGGCGGTAACCAATTGGTAATGCATATGATGCCGGTTGTTATTGCGTATGGACTAAGCCCCAATATTACTCTAATAATGCGAAACGGATATAGTGTTATAGGAACTAATGAAACGATAAAGCCGATGCAAAATCGTTGGATGGATCCTTTTCTGATGGGGAAAATGAAACTTTTTCGCTACAATAGTCGAAATTATGTGATAGGATTGGCTGCTCATGCAGGGTCGAGCTTTCCTTTATTAAAAAACTCATTCTCTGATACATACAGCCCAATAGTTGGAATTAGCGCCTCCTACCGACTAAAATATTGGTCTTTTGACTATACAAGTTCCTACGAATGGGTAAATTATAACAGCAAAGAAAAACAGTCCGAATCTAGACAATTTCAGATGAATTTGGCTATTTCACGCAATCTCATTCTACGAAAACTGAATAATTTAGTCTTGGCACCTGTTCAGGAGTTTTCAATTATAAGGAATAATCCGGGAACAGGTGATGTTGGATTCTTTGGGTTTTTATCTCCTGGTTTTCAGCTTATTTCACCACATATAAAACTGGAGGCTCTGTACCAGTTTGCGATAAATCCATCATCTATAAGTAGTATAAAATATGGCAATAGATTTATTCTGGGGATGAGATTTATGTTTTAGAAGAAAAAATAAAACAGATGAACTTTCAATTCATTTTAGTGATTTTTGCTGATAAATTGTTGAAATGAAGAATAGTTAAAAAGGAATGCTAAATTTTCCGACTTTTTCAGAAACTGCATTCTTAAAATATTTACTATTGCCAATTCAAATCAGAGTTAAGCAATAGGTTGAATCATTGAATAATTAATTAAATTTAAATTTTAGATTATGAAAAAATCAATTTTAGTTTTATCCTTAGCCTTTATGGCGATCGCAGCAGTAACATTTACAGCTTGTGATAATGCACCGAAAACATCTGAAGAAGCAGAGGCAACTAAGGCAACAGAAGCAACAGAAGCAACAGAACAATTGGCTGCAGCAGAATATCAGTGTCCTATGAAATGCGAAGGTGAGAAATCCTATGATGAAATGGGTAAATGTCCAGAATGTGGTATGGATTTAAAAGTATTAGATTCTGATTCTACAAAGCATATGGCTATGGAAACCTATCAGTGCCCAATGAAATGTGAAGGTGAGAAAACCTATGCCGAAATGGGCTCATGCCCTGAGTGCGGAATGGACTTAAAAGCTTTAGATTCTGATTCTCACGAGCATGACCATTCTGAAGAAGGTCATACTCATTAATTTATTTTCAACTAGTACAAAATGATTATTGTATAAGTTCGGAGGAAATTATACCAATTGTAGTTCAAAATGCCGCATGGCAAATTTTGAATTTACAATGGTTAATGCCGATAGTTCAACATAACCGCTAATTAAACGAAGTGAAAATATGCGGCATTTAGTTGACTAATCGGTATTAAATCTTTAAAAATACTTGCAGGAAAAATTTCTTGTAAGTAT
>JAQIBR010000071.1 GCA_027858955.1 Bacteroidales bacterium | reverse complement strand
GAGATTGAAGAGTGTTCTGCAATCAAGTTGATATACTGAATAAAGTGACTGTTGGCCAGAATTTTTTCTTTTTTGGGTGAAAAGAAAGCAATTCCTTCATTTAAGGCATGCATGTGATTGAACAACCTTTCTTTTTCTGCTGTTAAATCTTCCTTTGCAGTTCTTAAGCGATCGTATATTTGAACTATCTGACGACGTATATCACCAAATTCTGAATCGGCAAAAACAAGGTTGGGATCTATGTTTTCATTCCTCCCTGCCTGAACAGCAAAATCGCGCAGCTTATTAATAAACTCACCCAATTGTCTGGTTACAAGAAAAAGAATCCCCCACATAATAAAGAACATGGCAAGCATAAAGAAAATGAAAACCTGTGTGGTTTTTAGGAAGTTGATGACTTCGATATCGTAAACCACCGCGCAACGAACAAAATAGTTGTCGTAATAGCGGGCGAAATAATAAAAGTTTTGTTTCGTAGTTTCGGAATGACGTATATTTCCTCCTATTTCGGAATAAAATGCTTTTTGAATTTCCGGGCGAGAAAGGTGATTTTCCATGCTTTTAGAATCGGTAACAAAGCTGTCGTACAAGACATTTCCCTTTACATCAATAATGGTGATTCGTGTATTTGTTTCTGGAATAAAATTCTTGAGAGTATCCAATGCTGAAAAATCTGCTTTGGAAAAAAGCTGATAATGCTCGATATACCGATGCGTAA
Organism: Bacteroidales bacterium; assembly: GCA_027858955.1. GTDB lineage: Bacteria > Bacteroidota > Bacteroidia > Bacteroidales > UBA12170 > UBA12170. The sequence continues at coordinate 16,749 of JAQIBR010000071.1, read as the reverse complement.
ATCCGGCAATATTATCAAGGGTATTTTCTAGCTGGTCTTTTCGGTACTGCTTTTCACGATTAAATTGAAAAGCCAATATAGTCACCATAAAAAAGGTGAATGCAGCAAAAAAGTAAATAAAAATGCGCTGCTGATATGTTCTTTGTCGAAATCCCACGGTTAAATTTTTAATTAAATATTCCTATTCTTTTTTTGTTACTAATCAGTTTTAAAAACTAGAATTTAATGATAATCTTTCTCTGTGAAACTCAGTGTCTTCTCTGTGGTTCTTGTGAAACAGCTATTACACAAAGTTGCTCAAAGTTGCTCAAAGAAGCACAAAGATTAAATAAGAATTATCAAAAATCATTTTCACTATAGCTTTTGATGCACGCTGATTGGTTACCCTTTCTATATGCATACACAAAATTTAATAATCGAAACAATATCCATAACCGCTACGCCCTTTAATAGCCGTTCCATATTCGTTAATTTTTTTTCTTAAACGGGCAATATTTACATCCACATTACGCTCGGTTACAATAACATCGTCACTCCAAATTTGATTCATTATTTCTTCGCGACTCAAATATTTGCCCTTGTTTTTCATCAATAAAACAAGTATATCAAATTCTTTTCGCGTTAGCTTAATCGGTTCATTAGCTATGGATATTGACTTAAGGTCAATATCTAATTTCAAACTTTCGCATTCCAGAATTGATGAGGATTTACTGCTAGTTTGTCCACGCTTCAGAATAGCTTTAACCCTCACAATAACTTCTTTGATGGAGAAGGGTTTTGTAATATAATCATCAGCTCCCACATTAAAACCGGTCAGTAAATCATTCTCAGAATCCTTTGCGGTTAGAAAAATTATTGGAATTTCAAGTCCTCTTTCTTTTCGAATAATATCAGCCATTCTAAAACCTGTAATGCCTCCCATCATTATATCTAATAAGATAAGCTGATAGTTTTCGAGTTGCATTGTCAGCGCTTCTTCGGCCGAGCTTGCAGTATCAATCTCATATTCTTCGCTCGATAAATTAAACTCAAGGATTTCCCTTAAATCTTGTTCATCATCAACAATTAATATTTTTGGCTTATTACCCATGGATTATTCTTCAAGTTTTATATGTCTGATATCTTTTCCTTCGATAGAATAAATAGCAGCTTCAGCAATATTTGTTGAATGATCGGCTATACGTTCAATAGTTGACATCATTTCTTTGATGTTTATGATACTCATAATCGTTTGCTTATCATATTCAGCAGTGTTTATTTTAGCAAATATCTTTTTCAGAAGTTTATGATTATACTCTTCGAAAATCTCGTCATTTTTAACGGTCCAATGAGCGAACTCAATATCATTATTAACATAAGAAAGCACTGCTTTTTGAACCATTTTAACACTCATTTCAGTCATGCTTAATAATAATTCATGCAATTTTAAATAGACATCGGGTTTTTTAATTTTTTTAATGAATTTAGTGATGTTAATAACAAGATCACTGATACGTTCCAGATTAAGGATTATCCGGTAGCAAGCAATTATGCGTCTCAAATCAGATGCTACCGGATGGTACAAAACGATTGTATTGACAATTTTATTACTCAGTTTAACTTCTCTCTTATCAATTTCCCTTTCATTTTGCTCAATCTTTTTTAATACATCATCAGCTACGACTATCTCTTCTGAGTTAATGATTTGTAGCAATAGATCTAATTGTTCCATTAGGAGATTAGCCAATGTTTCAAAGTCAGTCTGAATATCATTTAAAGCATTATCTTTTTGTAGTGCCATTTTTTTTGTTTTGAATTTCGTATATTATAGATCAACCAAATTTACCGGTTAGATATTGTTCAGTCCTCGGATCTTTTGGGTTTGTAAACATATTTTTCGTTTTTCCATATTCAACCAATTCACCCATATACAAAAATAGCGAATAATCTGAGATGCGTGCTGCTTGTCCCATATTATGCGTTACCATTACAATGGTATAGTTTTCTTTAAGCTTGACCAACAAATCCTCAATTTTTGCAGTGGCAACAGGATCGAGGGCTGAAGTTGGTTCGTCGAGCAGAATAACTTCGGGATTAAAGGCCAACGCTCTTGCAATACAAAGGCGTTGTTGTTGACCGCCCGAAAGAAAACTTCCTTTTTTCAACAATGAATCTTTGACTTCACCCCACAGAGCAACATCCTGAAGGGATCGCTCTACAATTTCGTCTTTCTGACTCTTTTTCACCCGAATGCCATTGAGATTATATCCGGCAATTACATTGTCGTAAATGCTCATTGTAGGGAAAGGATTAGGCCGCTGAAATACCATGCCCATCTGACGACGGAGCTTGATAGCAGGCATATCGAAGATGTTTACATCATTCAACAAAACCTGTCCTTCGGTAGTAATGTTTTCATACAATTCGTGCATACGATTTAATGCCCGTAACATCGTGCTTTTTCCGCAACCCGATGGTCCCATGATGGCGGTTACCGCATGTTTCTTAATATCTAAAGTTACGTTTTTTACCGCATAGTTTTTGTCGTAAGCCACCGATAAATCGCGAATGGACAAGATGGGATTTTTTATATCTGCAATTGTATTTGTCATTTTCTATCTTCTATTAGCAATAATTTGCTTCGATACAATATTAAGGATTAAAATCATTGTCATTAAAAGTAATGATGAACTCCAAATCAAATCAATCATATTGGGATCGTTGTAAAATTCCCAAATCAATAATGGGATAGCGCTGGTTGGTTTGGTCATATCAAGATTGATTATTGAACTGCCAAGAGCAGTTAACAATAAAGGTGCTGTTTCTCCCAAAATCCTTGAAATGCCAAGAAGAATACCGGTGAGCAAACCACTAAAGCCGGTTGGAATCATTACGCGTAAGAGCACTTTGTGATAAGGAACACCCAGCGCAAGGGCAGCTTCCTTCAGTGTCTGAGGTATCATCTTAAGGGTTTCTTCGGTCGATCGCACAATCATAGGGAGCATCATAATAGACATGGAAACACTACCTGCCAAGGCCGAATAACCCATCGTTACATGCTTCACGATCCATAAATACGAAATTAAGCCCAGAACAATAGACGGAACCCCTTGCAAAATATCAGAAACACTGCGGGTTAAGTTGGCCATGAACTTGCCTTGGTTTTCGTAGAGGTAAATCCCAGTCAAAACGCCAATCGGAATGGCCAAGGCAGATGCAACAGATACCATCAGCAAAGTACCAACAATTCCATTTGCAATTCCGCCCGGAATAATTTCTCCATTCGCAACGGCCGTAATCGCTTCGTAAGAGTCGGGTGTATTTTTAATCAGGAAGTCGAGGCTGATTTGACGGTAACCTTTTACAACGAGTTTCGAAATAATTAAAATAATAGGGGAGATGGTTACTAATGAAAGCGCGATAATCCCCGCCAAAACAAGTTTATCTTTTAAAATCCTTCTTGCCGAATGATCCTGATCTAAAAATGTATTGATCGACTCCATTATTAGCTAAACTTTTTAATGATCATTTTCCCCAGAGCATTAACAATTCCTGTAATTACAAAAAGTAACAATGCGATTGCAATCAGGGAACTTAATTTCAATCCATCAGCTTCCCCAAATTGATTGGCTATTACACTGGCCATTGTATTTCCTGTTTGAAAAAAACCCGTAGGAACAATATTCGTATTTCCAATTAACATAGTAACAGCCATGGTTTCGCCCAAAGCACGTCCAAAAGCCAAAATATATCCGGCCACAATCCCTGAGCGGGCATTCGGAACAACGACATTTGTGATTACTTCCAGCCTAGTTGCTCCCAGAGAATAGGCAGCTTCTTTTAAATCGTTTGGCACCATGCTGATGATTTCGTTGCTTAACGAAGTGGCATAAGGTATGATCATAATGGCCAGAATAAGGCTTGCCGTAAAAATACCAAAACCTTGTCCCCCAAAACCCAGATCAATCAGAAAGGGGCGCAGAACATAGAAACCCCACAAACCATAAACAATGGATGGAATCCCGGCTAAAAGATCGACCAATAGACCTAAAATACGGGCAACACGCGTCCCTTTGTAATATTCCCCCAGAAATAGTGAAGTTGAAAATGAAAGTGGAAAACTGATGATTAATGCGGCAAAAGAAGTGAGCAGGGTTCCGACAATGAATGGCAAAGCACCATAATTTTCTCTTCCTCGACTGGGATCCCATTCACCTGAATAAATAAATTGCAGTCCAAATGCTTTAAATGCGGGAATGGCGCCTCCAACAAGGGAGAACACCATTCCAGCCGTCAACATTAAAATTAATATTGAAACTAAGAATAAAACTAATTTTGTGATTTTATCACTATTCATTTTATTTGCAGCCTTGTTTTATTTCAAAAGTGCTTTGCCGTTAAAAGTAACACTTTTAAGGATGGCTTTTGCTTTCTCAACAGCTAAAGGAGGAAGAGGAGCATAGTTCACTTTTGAAGCATCGCCTTGCGCTTCTTCACTAATTAACCAATCGAGGAAAGTCACGGTTCCTAATGCCTGAGCTTCGGAACGACCATCGTAAGCTTGTTCTTTGTAAAGAATAATCCAGGTAAATCCACTTATAGGATAAGAAGCAGGATCGGATGAATTGGTTAACTCGATACGTGTATCATCAGGAATATCGCCTTGTGCTGCTGCACTAATGCTTTCAATGCTTGGAACGATATATGCGCCACTGCTGTTTTGAACTTTTGCTGTTTGAATTCTTTGAGCAAAAGCAAATTCAGAACCAATATACCCAATCGAACCTTCTGTTTGACTAATAGTTCCGGCAACACCAGGATTTCCTTTTGCGCCCATTCCAACAGGCCATTTTAATGATTTTCCTGTTCCAACAATTTCAGCCCATTTGGTGCTAATTTTAGTCATATAATCGCTAAAAATATAAGTAGTTCCACTTCCATCGGAGCGATGTACAAAAGTGATTTCTTTATTTGGAAATTTTACGTCAGGATTGTTGCTTTTAAGAGCAGCATTGTTCCAGTTTGAAATTTCGCCCATAAAGATTTTTTCTAATAATTCATTTGAAAGTTTCAATTCTTCAACGCCGGGAAGGTTATAAGCAATTACAACTGCTCCTAAGCATGTTGGAATATGCACAACATCAGCAGGCATTTCAGCTAATTTTTCATCACTTAAATAAGCATCTGTTGCTCCAAAATCGACTACTTTGTCTTTTAAACTGCGAATTCCTCCACCCGATCCGATTCCTCCGTAAGTTACTAAAACGTCGGTTTCTGTTGTGTAATTTTTAAATACCAGATTGTAATATGGCATTGGGAAAGTTGCTCCGGCTGCAGTAAGGCTGACTTTTTTTGAAGATTCGCCTGCTTTATTTGTAGCGTTGGGTGAATTTTGGCAAGAACTCAAAAGGAATACTGCCAATACAAATGATAAAATTGTTTTCATTTTTTTATTTTTTAAAATTTAAGATTTAAAATTTGATCTCACAATTCAAGAAAATTGTAGAAATAAATGCTTGGTTTGAGTCGTTCGGATTCCATCCTTTAAAGTTAGGAGCAATTTTTACACCTTTAACCGGAGCATATTCTATACCTGCTATAAACAACTGACCGTCTTTTGCAAGGTTCCAGTCGTTGGTATCTCCAGCTAAAGTATTCGAATTAAGTTGATCGTAACGTGCAAAAAGCTTTAGTTTTTTCGATGCTTTTACGGTGGCATAAAATGATGTACCGCCTAAATCGTAATTTTCTTTAAACTTGGCATTAAACATTTTGTTGTATTCAACACCAAGAGTAAAATTTCTTGCTTCGTAGCCTAAAAATGCTGCGACAGAAGATTGGGTACTTTCTTTTGTGCTAAAATCGTAATAAACACGTGCGATTAATTTTTTTACAGGAGTGATTGTAATGCCAAAGCCCGTTCTGAAAGTACTATCCGATTGTAGGTTTTTGTATCCTTCGCCATTGGCAATGATCATATCGGCGCTAATAATATCGTTAAATTTATAAGCTATACTCGCCCCCAAATCGGCACTTGCATTAATTTTATATGCATCCTGATAAGATTTTTCGAGGTAACGATAACCCCAGAAATTTTCCTGAAGCGAAAATTGATTGGTAGATATTAAACCAAAATTGACTTTGAAATTATTCTTGTTATATTGCAAATAGGCATATTTCACGTAAGCTGTCATTTGTAATTTACCAAATCCAGGATCTCCTATATCGAAATTTGCCTTGCCGGAAAAGTTTTTACTAAAGGCGTATTCATACCCAAAATAAACTCGGTCGACTTCAAATGCAGAAGCTGATTTCCCATCGGAAAAGGTAGTGTTGTAATTTGTGAAAATCTTTACGAATGGTTTTCCTCCAGGAGTAAAATCTTCGGTTTGGGAAAATCCCATCATCGAAATGCATAATATTGTAAATAATAATAGACTGATTTTTTTCATATTAATTAATTAAATTGTAATTACTTTTGTTTTATCCCATTGCAAAAGTCGACCGAATACATTACAAATACATTAAATAATTATTACAAAACGATTAAATTATTTGATTCAAATACAACTATCTGTCTACAAAAGACAAACTTTAGTCCTTAATTATCAATCAGATGGAGATTGTTGCTAAGTATTTTGAATGAAAAATAAATTAGAAATTTAGCTTGTTACAAAAAAAGCCCAGTCAATTAGGACTGAGCTTTTAAATTTTTATTTAAGAAAGTAAAACAAGGAATGTCGGATAAAGGTTATTTTAACAAATATCTTGATGAAGTTCATTAGTCAAATTTCTTTTCCATAAGTAATTTGCCATTGTCGTCCCATTGTCGCCAAATTCCAATTTTTATCCCTTCCTTATAATGCATTTCGAATAATTTAAGGCCTTTATCATTCCAGATATTCCAATTCCCATGCTTTTTATTTGCTTGGTAACCAGCTTCCGCAACTTTATTTCCTGCCTTGTTCCAATTGATCCAAATACCAACTTTTTTACCATCTTTCCAGTAACGCTCTTCTTTCAATTGTCCATCCTCATAATAAATGGTGCTTTTTCCATCTTCCAGACCATCCAAGTAATGTTTTACTTCCCTAATATTTGTAGAGTTATCATAGTAACTGATTTTTTCTCCGGAATATAATTGATTTTCATTATAAACTTTTCCATCAATCACTTGCAAATCCTGACTAAACAAAGATATAGCTAGCAAGAAAAAGCCCAGGCTAAAAAATATTTTCTTCATATTGTTCTTTCTTTTACATACAAAAATAAAAAAAATATCATTCTTAGAATGATATTTTTTAATCCCAAAAGTTTTGATGATTTATTCTGACTTAAGGCTCAGGTTAATATGTTTTTGAGTGTTGTTTGATAATGGTAACACTGCTTTTGTTTCTTTATATGAAATGTATGAAATCTCTATATTGTATTCGCCAGGGGATAAGCCACAAATAGTGAAATTGCCGTCTAAATCTGTTTTTACTTCAAGATCAGTTCCGACAACTTTAATGGACACTCCTGCTAACGTTTCTTGTGTGTCCGCATCAACAATTGTACCTTCCATGCTAACAGTTGCTGCCATTTCGGGTTTCCCTTTTTCGGTTGCTGAAACAGATAATGCGAGCAAACCGATAAAAGCAATTAAAAGTGTGGATTTGAATGTATTTTTCATAATTTTTATTTTTTCTTGTTTGTAAGGCAAAGATATGTTCTATAAGCCCTGTCAACCAAGCTTTAAGCATTAAGTTTCAATTAAGTTTATATTACAATTCTGTTAAAGAACAGGCGTAAAATAGAAAAGTCCTCGTAAAGAGGACTTTTCAGGGATATAAACAAAAGGAGAACAATTTAATAATTAAATAATTCACACCTAATGAATACTTACTTCCTTTATGGTATCGTTCATAAAGGTATTCTGTTCACTGCTGATTATTTTAAAAAATTAAAACACATAAGTGACATTAAGTTTAAATGTAGTGCCAGGACTTCTGCTTTCAAAAAATTGATCTGATGCTTTATAAGATTTATAGATTGAGGCTCTATCTTGGTTTAGTATATTTTCGACATTTATTCCGAGTTGAATGCTTTCGCTTTTCCCGAATTTTTTGCTTGAATTAAAATTCAAACTGTGAAAAGGTGAGGTATACACATCCGGGCGGTCAGCAATTCCGACCAAATCAAGCGTTTCACCTTGAACATTATAGTAAAACCCGCCTTCAAGATTCTTAAAAAAGCCATCATCACTGCCATTGTAGGCTAAACCGGCATTGATAATATAAGGTGCTTGTCCGGCCATATCGCGATATGTTCCAATATCTTCTCCGTCACGCGCGGCTCCAATACGTGCTAAATACTCAGTATTACTTAATTCGACTTTAGATTTTGTATAGGTAAAATTGAATGTTAAATCAAAATCTTTCATTGTTTCGCTAATCAGATTTAAACTTTGTCGGAGTTCAATTTCAGCACCATACACTTGCCCGTCACCTACATTACGAGGCTGATAAGCATTTGGAGATCTGACATATTGAATAAGCTCAATAGGATTGATGAACTTTTTGTAGAATAGACTAAATGATACTGTCTGTCCACTTCCATGGAATAACTCCCAACGCAAATCAAAATTATGAATATCAGTACTCATAAGATTTCCATCCCAATATACTGTATTCGTAAAAAGATTTTCATCTTTAGACAAGCCACCAATAAATGTAAAACCACTTATTGGATCAAATATCTGTGAAAAACTTAACTCTTTAAATGAAGGACGCGCAATAGTTTTAGCGTATGAGAAGCGTAGATTTTGTTTTTTATTTAAATTGTAAATTAAATTTAAGCTTGGAAAAAAATCCAAATCATTCATTACAATATCGTTATCTAATACCTTATCACCTGTTTGATTTTGACCGGTATAATGTTGTTGATATTTTTCAACTCTTAAACCAACAATCGCTTTCAGCTTTTTCAAAGGATTAAATTCAACAGAAGAATATCCGGCTGCATTTTCAATATCTGATTCGTATTTATTACGATTATTTGGAATAAAACCCGCGTCATAAGTTGTTCCTGTATATATATCGCCATGATACGGCCATAAATTATCTTCATCAAAAATTTCATTCGGATCACCTGTCAAATCTACACCACGTATGTTTATTGCAAAATTCTTGAGATTATAGTCGCGATTTTTATAAGTGTAAGCGCCACCAAATTTTAGTTTAATCGTTTGATTCTTTAATTCAAACTCTTTAGTTAAATGAAGCACTCCGGCCAAATTAATTTCATTGAGTTCTCTCCAACTTCTGATAGGAAAACCAACTTCTGTACCTATACTATATTGATCATCTTCGAATTTATAACGTGTAAATCGAATATCAGGATCCTTTATTGTCGAAACGGTAGGTGCAAATTTCCATACAACATCCCAATTTGTTTGCGGGGATGAATATTTTCCATCAATTAAAATATTGGTTAAGGATCGTTGAGTATATTCAAGATTGTGCTGTATACCTGCGAATGTTGTACCCAGATTATTTTTATCATAATCAAAAATACCTGCTTTTGATTCCCCGTTTTGAAGATGCATCAGGTTTAACCGTAATTTTGCATTTTTAGATTTGATCGCGAATCCTGCTAAAGCACTTATTAATACATTATTTATACCATAATCTCCTTTTTGAAATTCTCTTCTTTCCATTTCGGTTACAGCTTTATCATTTGAAAGTGCATATTTGCTGAAAATGGCATCTTCATAAAAGTCAGTATTGTTTTTATAGGATAAAGAAACAACATAACCAAGTGTATATTTTCTGGCTGCAAACTGATTACCAAAAGATGTTCCCACACTATAATCCATAAAACTTTGTTGCTTCTGAGCGGCCATTATTGGATTAAAGGATTCAATAATTGACCTGTAACGAATACCATTGGGGCCGTTGGGGTCAGTAATTGCATCTGTAAAGAATGGAATATTATCGAGAGCCGGGATATCTCTTGTTCCATCATCATAGCCTAAAAAATCTGTTTTCCCTCCTGCATATGTTAAATAATCTTTGTTAAAATGTGAGCCTGGATTGTAAGCAGCACTCATCGAAATGTTTGCTTTTTTAGAATCAGGAAAGTCTTTGATATTAATATCCACAATGCCACCTGTAAAATCAGCAGGCAAATCGGCACTAAAAGTTTTATAAACAACCAAATTATCAATAATATTGGTTGGGAAAATATCCATCTGAATAGTATTTCTGTCAGGGTCGAGACCGGGAATATCTAAACCATTCATAATGGTTTTTGTATATCGATCGCCCAATCCTCTGACATAAACATATTTCCCCCCTTCAAGAGAAACTCCGGTTACTCGCTTAATAGAGGAAGCAACATCTGAATCTCCAATCTTTTTAAGACCTGAAGAAGAAATGCCGTCAATTAAATTAACCGATTTTTGTTTCATGGCTAACATAGCCGTCTCCGTATTCCTGATATAAGAAGCCGTGACAACCGCTTCGCCAAGCTCAAACGAAACTTCATCAAGTTTAAGATTATCTAACAGGATTACTTCACCTTCAATCACTTTAATGTCGCTTAGGCTTATTGTTTGATACGAAATGAATGAAATTCTTAATTGATAAGTTCCGGGCGCAATACTGAGGTTAAATTTACCGTCAAGATCGGTAGCAGCTCCTACAGTGGTGCCTTCTGCGAATATAGTAACACCCGGTAAAAATTCCCCGGTCATCCCATCATAAACAGATCCTCTTATAAATCCGTTCTGACCAAACACCAAGTTTATATTTAGCAATAGTAGAATAATCATCGATATTCTTATTACTCGCATAATTAATATTTTTTAATATCAAAAAACCCATAAGCTTTTAAAAGCCTATGAGTTTTTGGAGTGATCTATGTTAATCAGTTATAATCCGGATAATTCACCTGCAACAGCAGCCCAAGACCAAGTTGCAAATTCAGTTAAATCGGCACCTACGGTTGCTGTTGTTACCGAAGCAGTAATTGCATCGCTTCCGCCTTCAAAAATTTCGGGAAGAGTAAAACCTGCAGGAAGTATAACTTCAAAATCAGATGAAGTAAAGTTTCCGGCAGCTAAATAGCCGGCGTAACCTTCAACATTCTGCGTATTGAGAGTAAGGTCTCTGAAAAGTATATTCTTCATTGTTACATTTGTATTATCGTCAAAATCAATCAGACCGGATGCATTTTCTACAATTGCAGTAACATTTTGGATAGTATGTGCACCGTTAAGGTAACTGCCTTCGGGACCGTCTAATTCAAAACATTCGTCGCCTGGATTTATAATAACAACGTTGTCAACTGTTCCTGCATAAGCTTGATCTGTATCAACAGCTTCGTCACCAGTATTCCAAACAACAACATTAGTAACATTTACAGTACCACCGAACCATTCGATTCCATCATCTTGATTAGAAACAATTTCGATGTTTTCAATAACAGTTCCCGAACCTACACCGCCTAAAGTAAGACCATTGATTTCGTTACCTTCACCAATACTTGTTCCACCGTGACGTATAGAAACATATTTAATTACACCCGAATTATCAGCATCATCGGTACCACCATAGATACCATTTGCATCATCCGGTGGAATACCTTCGATAGAAGCAGTTTGACTGTCTTGTCCCTGATCATCCTGATAAGAAATGTGAGCTTTTCCTAAAACAATTAAGCCACCCCACAATCCATTCAAGGTCGGACCTAAGTTTGGACTGGCTATTTCACCGGAGACAATATTATCGGCTACAGAAGTAAAAATAATTGGTTGATTAGCAGTTCCTTCAGCCATAATCTTAGCTCCTTGAGCAACAATAAGAGCTGTTGCATTTACATCACTACCTGCAGAACCTTTAACAATCACACCAGGCTCAATGGTAAGTGTTACTCCATTAAGTACAAAAATACGGTTGTTAAGAATGTATGTTTTTCCGGTTTCCCAGGTGGTATTATCACTTATATTAGAGTTAACCGGAATGATAAACAACTCTGCTTCAACTGTTACAATGGCTGTTGCATCATCTGTTTTTTGATTTTTATCAGTAACAGTAAGAGTTACAGAGCCCGCACCAGAAGTATTTCCGGCAGTAAATGTGACTTCCACATTACCAGTTTTAGATCCAACTGCAGGTGCTGTAGAAATAACTGCGCTACCATTCAAAGCTGTTACAGTTGCTGAAGCATACCCACCAGGAATAGTAACATTAAAAGTAATACCAGTAGTCATGCCTTCTTCAACAACAGAAGCCGTGCCAGGAGCAGTTAATGAAGGAGCATCTGGGATTACAACCAGATCCGAATCTTTTTTACAAGATGTGATACTTATGGCTAATAAGCCAAATAAAATCACTAAAAATTTTAAATTTACTGTTTTCATTTTTTTAATTTTTGACATTTTTTATAATTAAACTTTTAACTGCGTTTTTGATAAGGCAAAATAAGTCGCAAAATATTACAGCAGTATTAATAACCTATTACATTATGAATAATAAATAAATTTCGCTGCTGCCCGGAAAAAATACAATTAGCATTATTAAGTTACACATAATCAATTAGATATATGAAGAAAACTAACTGAAATATAGAATTGGTTTGTTGTTTTAAAATGGGTAAAAAAAGAAAGCCCAGTCGAAAAGGACTGAGCTTGGTATTTTTTTTGAGTTTTTGCAATAAAGACGATGAAGTCTTTCTGTTTTTTTTAAATCGTTCTGTAGGCCCAGGGATTAGGAAGAAAATCATCATCATTTTCTGCATTTGGATTCTTCTCGCGGTAATCGAAATAAGGTAATTGATCTATTTCGGGTTCCTGATTCCAATAGACAGGCGAAACTTTTTCTGATACAACATCGGGACGTTTCAACGATTGTTCGTAAACACTGATTACAGGGTTGAATTCCAAATCGGTAACTCCCAATATATAAGTCTTTGTTTCTCCTTCTATAGAATCTTCAGCAAACTTTACTTCAAATTTATTGAATTCTAAAAGCGTTTTTAAAAACTTAATCCTTTCGGCATTGATGCCTGATTCAACAACTGTACAAAGTACATCTTCAATTTCCTTAACGATATGTTTCCCTTTATTTAATGACATAATGGTATTTTATTATAATTGTTAAATTCCAATAGCTAACATTCTGATGAATTCATAGACAGGGCTCCATAATCCAATTGCAATAATACCTACTAGGGTTAGCAGTAATCCAACTCTGGTTGTGAATCCACTTTTAAAATAAGCAATTGGGTTTTCACTTTTGTTAATGAACATAGCTTTAACCACGAGTAAATAATAGTACAATGAAATGGTTGCATTAATTACTGCAATAAAGACTAACCAATAATATCCAGAATGAGCAGCAGAAGCAAAGAGGAAGAATTTTCCAAAGAATCCTGCAACTGGCGGAATTCCAGCCAGTGAGAACAGAGCCAGCATCATCAGTCCGCTTAATTTTGGATTTGTATGATATAAACCATCGTAATCGCGCATATTTTCCTTGTTAGTTGCTACTGAAATAGCCGAAACTACTCCAAAAGCACCTAGGTTGGTGAAAATATAGATCAAAACAAAGTAGATTACCGAGGCCATTCCCAATTCGCTTCCATCGATAATCCCCAGAAGAATAAATCCGGCTTGTGCAATAGAAGAGAATGCAAGAAAGCGTTTCATATTTGTCTGACGCAATGCAAACAGATTACCAACGGTCATTGTTAAAATAGCAACAACATAAAGCAAGTTTTTCCACATTGGTGCAATAGAGTGGAACACAGTATACAATAATATTGTTAAAATAAATACTGCAGCTCCTTTAGAAATTACAGAGAGATAAGAAGATACATTAATAGGTCAGGCTCGCTTACAAGCGAAAGAATTATTGCAGAAAGCACAGGAAAATGCTGAGATTATTTTATAGTCGATTAAACTTAAGTTGCTTAAGATTTATTTTGATTGATAGCCCAAAGAGAGAAAGTCCACATATTTTTAATGATTCCTCATAACCGGCCTAATCGGACAAATTAGTTTTTATCGATACCTAAAATAATTATCGCAATTAGGATAATTAACTTGGCTATTTATGTTTTCCAAATAAGAAATTATTGTTTCGGCATCGGATAGAAGTTGAACATTTCCTGTCAGAGGAAAATAACTATCGTATACTGCAGGGATATAATCGATAATTCCGACTGATAAAATAGTATCATCATTCAGATTATTGCCAAGCAAATCTTTAATTTGAATATCGTTACTGATTTGTTTAATTTGAACTCCTGAATAATAAAATCCGGCACCCGATCCGATTAGAAAATCTTTTATCTCCCTTACTGACATTGAGTAAATTATCGTTCCGTTATTAAATGGAGAAATCTCAAAAATCTCTCTTTTTGTAATATCGCCTTGATTTAAATCCGACCGTACGCCACCTGAATTCTGAAAAGAAATATCAACATTCATTTGTTCTCTTAAAGCATCGGTCATAAAACAGCCGACTTGTGATTGGGAGTGATATATTTGTGAAAACCCTATGACTTCATCAAAATACGGCAAATTATTGTATTCATCAATATCAGCTTTTAATTCTGAATCATATTCAGAGATAGTATTCAAATTGATTAATTCATAATTTATCGATTCAATATATTTGTCAGTAATTGTCATAACTATTTTCCCCAAATAGTTTAAATAGCTTCCTGCCTGAAATATCGGGATTTCATTTACTGTCGTATTTATCAGAGAATGAGAGTGCCCGCCAATAATCAAATCAAAATAAGGAAATTGCATAGCCAATTGAACATCTCCAAATCCCCAGCTTTTATCAAAACCTAAATGCGATAAAGCAATGTATAAATCAGAATTTTCTTGTTCTTTAATATTTGAGTATTGTGCAACAATATTTTCGGGACTCTCAAAAGTAAAATTTTGAACTTTCCAAGGATGTGTCGATGGAATTATACCATCTTGTTTGCCATCTGTTTCAACCAATCCTAAAAAAGTAACCTTTAAATTATCGATTCTTATAGTTTTATATTCCCAGGGTTCAGGAACTTGCGTATTTCCCATATCTACATTTGCACAAACCCAATAAAAATTAGATTGGTCCATTCTATCTTTTAAGATTGCTTCACCGTAATCAAACTCATGATTTCCTAAAACAGCGATATCAAATCCAATTTTATTCATGACATCAATCATAGGATATCCTTTTTCAGGATAATTATCAACAACTGGGCTTCCTGAAAACAAATCACCACTACTTGCTACTATAACATTTGTTATTGATTTTTCTTTATCAACTATGCTTTTTACTTTTGAGAAATTATTCAATTGAGAATGCACATCATTTACAATAAAAATAGTCAGATTCTTTGTGATTATTTCATCCGGTATTATTTTATTATCAGTATTGTTTTTTGAACAAGCGGTGAAAATAAAAAGAAATAAAAGAAGAGATAAATATCTGTAATTCATAACTATATACTTCAGAAAATGTACTTTACAAAGCTAATACATCTAAAGTAGTATTTGCAAAAAAAAATATAAGTTCTTTTAGTTTTATTTAGGCTTATAACTTGGTAATTCTCTATGTGAATGATCGCAAAACGGAAGCTTTTTGCTTTTACGACAATCGCACCATCTAACTTCATATTTGAATTTTATAGTGACCGGAATAGGTTTAATATCAGTTTCTTCTATGTGTGAACCATCACAAAAGGGATTGTTATTACTGCGACCACAAGCGCAATACATATACTTGCCAGGTTCCATTATAAGGCGTAAAGATTTGAGTCCGCGTATTTTGGGTTCTGATGAATTGGACATGTTTACTTTCTTTACTACAAAAATACACTATTTTGAAAATGATAGGATTGTTTTCTGCTTTGTTTTGCTGATGTCAATACCGGAAGCGCAATTATAATTATATTCTTTGCATAAAAATCTAATAAATTTCTGTTTGTCTTAACCTTTTCCTACATTTATGTTAAACCTCTAGGAGGTATTTAACAAATCCGATGATTTTTTCTACAAAACTTTATGCTCTACGAGCAAATTAAAAATGTAAGAGATTATTTTATAAATAATGTGTAACGGATATTGCATTGTAGTAATCTATAAATCAATGGAATGCATGATATAAAACACATCGTAGATGTTTAAGTTTTGTAGAAATTAGGAGTTTAGTTTTATACAATTCCCCGTAGGGGATACGCAAAAAACGCCAATCCACAATGTGAATTAGCGTTTTCTGCTTTTCGATATTTTGCTTTAATCCTCAGGAATTATATCAAAACTTTTATTGTATTGAGTCATTGCTTTCATGCTCATACCCATACTGGAAAAACCTCCATCGTGGTAAAGGTTTTGCATAGTCACTTTACGCGTTAAATCGCTGAACATGCTAATACAATAATCGGCGCATTCAGCAGCGGTTGCATTGCCCAGCGGCGACATGCGTTCTGTGAAGTCCATCAGTCCATCAAAACCTTTAACTCCGCTACCCGCTGTGGTTGGTGTTGGCGATTGCGAAATTGTATTGATTCTAACTTTTTTCTCACGACCGTAAATATATCCAAAACTACGGGCAATTGATTCTAAAAGCGATTTAGCATCGGCCATATCGTTATAACCATATAAGGTTCGTTGTGCAGCAACATATGATAAAGCAATAACGGAACCCCAATCATTAATGGCATCTTCCTTTTTACAAACCGAAATCATTTTGTGAAAAGATAAAGCAGAGATATCCAATGTTT
>JAQIBR010000225.1 GCA_027858955.1 Bacteroidales bacterium | reverse complement strand
CCGTTCGGCTGAGACTTCGGCGTGAGCTCAGTCGAACGCTCACGCCGCAGCCCACGGTTATTGAAATTCAGCTCTTTCAGAGCTTTAATTTTGTCATATCACTTTACACGCCTTTTTTTAGGTGTTTAGACAAATGTTAAGGTATATTCATATATTTATGGCTTTGCAAAGAAATTTTCCATTTTGGGTTTGCCATAACATATTCTGTAATTAAAGGCATCATCAACTCTACTTTGCTCCACTCAGGCTGTAAATATAACTGACAATTTTCATTTACAAGTTTGGCATTTTTTTCTGCCCAGTTTAAATCACCTTTATTGGCAATAATAACTTTCAACTCATTTGCCATATTATAAATAGGCTTCAATGGTGGTGAATTTTTTTTAGGCGATAAACAAATCCATTCCCACTCACCGGAAAGTTTATAAGCACCAGATGTTTCAATAAACCTTTGAATGCCCTCTTTTTTTAATTCCGAACAGAAATAATTCAAATTATACATCAGCGGTTCCCCACCAGTCACAACTACAGATTTTGCCGGAAAATTAGAAGCATTGGCCACTATACTGTCAGTTTGAGTTGGCGGAAACAATTTTGCATTCCACGATTCTTTCACGTCGCACCAATGGCAGCCAACATCGCATCCACCAATACGTACAAAATATGCTGCCTGTCCTGTATTATATCCTTCACCTTGAATAGTATAAAACTCTTCCATCAAAGGAAGACACTTCCCTTCTAAAAGTAATTGTTCACTTATTTCATCTGACATAATTTGCTATTTATTGAGATATACACGGCTAACCTGGAGCTTTTTATTTTGCTTAACTCTAATATAATGCATTCCAGTAATCAAATTCTTCGTAGATAAAATGATTTGCTCTTTTCCGCCTTTGGATGAGTAAGAAAATTCATCCAACAGTATCCAATCTTGATTTAATATTTCAACTGTATAGGATCCTTTTATTAAACCTTTTATTTTCAATATAATATGATCTTTCTCAGCTAAATATTCAAGCTCCAGCAGCAAAGGTTTTTGAATTTCATATTTATAAGTATTTTTTTTAGATGTTAAAACATGTGCCGGAATTCCATAAAGTCGTTGATTGAAATATGAATTTTCTGAACTAATCAACAAATCCCCTTTATCATTAAAACAAATGCCTTCGGTTTGAGCACCATGTATACTGTCCAAATTAAAACGGCGACTTTTTCCTTCAAAGAAATTATTCCCTTCAAATTCAGTAAATATCCATATAAATGGCAGAAAATCTTTATAACCTAACAAGCTAAGCATATTGTTTTCAGCTTTATAATCTGCTCCAGTTATTAAACCATCTGCATTAAATTCACCCAAAACATCAATAGTATATTCCCCTGCAACTTTTGGAATTGCATAAAATCTCGTATTTAAATCAGCCCAATTTTTTGTAAACACATAAAGATAATCACGATAACTTATAAGAGCCTCACAATCGAAGTCGTGAAACCTGGGCCTTATTATAAAACTATACTGATCGGAAAAATTGAATTGAATACGCTCAACCGGTAAAATTGTATCTTGGATTTCAGGAATGTCTTTTTTTGCAATCTTATATATACTCAAATCTTGGCGGTTACCAAAATTGTTGCCAATGTCTCCAACGTAAATAAAATCATCATCCTGAGCCAATGATTCGAAATCAAAATTTTGCACATCTTTAAAACCTATTGTTTGAATTATTTTGCCGGTTTTTTTATCGAGACTGTAAATTTCTGCTTCTCCTCCACTGTCATTAAGAGTCCATATGCTACCTTTATAAAAAATTAATCCAGATGTTTCATTTACGGAATCCGAAAGAACATCAATAACAATGTCTGGAGAATAAACCTCCACTCGATTTTCTTCCCTAGCTTCATTTTGGGTTTCACAAGAAGCAAAAAAACCAAGGATAGTAATTCCTAGAATTAATAATCTCAAAAATTTCATTAAACTTATTTTTTCGCAGCTAATAGAGTATTCTTCAAAAGTGCTGCAATTGTCATTGGGCCCACTCCTCCGGGAACCGGAGTAATATGACTTGTCTTTTTAGAAACAGCTTTAAAATCAACATCGCCTGTTAAACGATAGCCTTTTGCAGCTTTTTCATCGTCAATTCGGTGAATCCCAACATCAATCACAACTGCACCTTCTTTAACCATATTGCCTTTTAAAAATTCAGGCTGTCCAATAGCTGCAATAATGATATCTGCTTTCAGCGTGATTTCTTTTAAATTTTGCGTGCGGCTATGACAAAGGGTTACGGTTGCATCACCATTTGGAGCTTTGCGTGAAAGCAATATTGACATTGGAGTACCGACAATATTACTACGCCCGAGTACAACTACATTTTTTCCTTTTGTTTCAATCTTATAAGTTTCCAAAAGATAAAGAATACCCCGAGGAGTAGCAGATATCAAAGAAGGCTCTCCAAGAACCATTTTCCCCACATTCATTGGATGAAAACCATCTACATCTTTTCGGTAATCGATGGCATTGATAATACGTTCGACATTAATGTGATTAGGAAGTGGTAATTGCACAATAAAACCATCTACTTCTTCATCTTTATTAAGAAAATCGATAAGATCAAGTAACTCTTTTTCAGTGGTTTTAGCAGATAATCTATATATAGAAGATGTTATTCCGACGGCACGACTGGCTTTTTCTTTGCTAGAAACATAGGTCTGACTTGCCGGATCGTCTCCAACTAAAACAGCGGCTAAATGTGGCGCTTTCATATCAGAATCAATCATTGCTGCTACTTCTCTAGCAATTTCTTTTTTTAATTTTGCTGCGGCTTCTCTACCATCGATAAGTATCATCAGTCTACTGTTTAATTTGATTAAAAAAATCTTATTTGCTTAATTAACGACGACCACCCATTTTACTCATCATATTTGCCATGGTTTTCCCGCCTCCTTTGGTCATCATTTTCATCATTTTACGGGTCTCATCAAATTGTTTAATCAATTGGTTTACCTCTTGTATATTGGTTCCTGATCCTGCGGCAAGACGTTTTCTGCGACTGCCATTCAAAACAGAAGGATTCTCACGCTCCAGAATCGTCATTGAAAAAATAATTGATTCGATATTTTTAAATGCATCATCATCGATATCTACATTTTTCATGGCTTTGCCCATTCCTGGAATCATTCCCATTAGATCTTTAACATTACCCATTTTCTTAATCTGTTTAATCTGACCCAGAAAATCGTTAAAGTTAAACTGATCTTTCGCTATCTTTTTCTGAAGTATTTTGGCATCTTCATCATCAAACTGCTCTTGAGCGCGCTCCACTAAAGAAACAATATCACCCATTCCCAAGATACGATCAGCCATCCGCTCTGGATGAAATACATCCAAAGCATCCATTTTTTCGCCAATACCAACAAACTTAATTGGTTTTTCAACAACAGTTCGAATGGTTAAAGCAGCACCACCTCTTGTATCACCATCCAACTTAGTTAAAATAACTCCATCAAAATTAAGCCTATCATTAAATGATTTTGCAGTATTTACAGCATCCTGTCCAGTCATGGAATCTACAACAAACAAAGTCTCATGAGGTTTGATTGCACTTTTAATATTGGCAATCTCAGTCATCATCTGCTCATCGATAGCCAGACGACCGGCTGTATCGACTATAACTACATTGTATGACTTTTCATGAGCAATTTTGACCGCAGTTTTTGCTATCTTTACAGGATCTTGAACACCTTCTTCAGCATAAACATCAACACCTATTTCGGTACCAAGAACTTTTAGTTGTTCAATTGCGGCAGGACGATAAACATCGCAGGCAACCAATAAAGGAGTTTTTCCTTTTTTATTTTTTAAATAATTGGCCAGCTTTGCTGCAAAAGTTGTTTTTCCCGAACCTTGCAATCCTGACATTAGGATTATTGTTGGATTTGATTTAGTATTAATCTCAGTGGCTTCTCCGCCCATTAGGGCAGCAAGTTCGTCGTGAACTATTTTTACCATTAATTGATTTGGAGAAACTGAAGTTAATACATTTTGACCTAGAGCTTTTTCTCTTACAGTATTTGTAAAGTCTTTGGCAATCTTATAGCTAACATCCGCTTCGAGTAATGCCTTACGGATTTCTTTTACTGTTTCAGCAACATTTATTTCACTAATTCTTCCCTGACCCTTTAATACTTTAAATGAGCGTTCTAATCTTTCGCTTAATCCTTCAAACATAGTCTTTTGTATATTCTGTTATTTTGAGCCGCAAAATTAACAAATATTCTCTTTGAATTATTTTTTTAAGCGACTTATACTATATTATTTTGAGCTTAAAAATGGTTGAAAAGCATTTTTAATATCTATGCGTTTGCTTTGTAAAAATACAAAGGGAAAAAATTTGAAATGGATTGGAAATAAAAAAAAGGTGCGAATAACCAGTTCGCACCTCAAACACAAACCATAATTAACCAAAGAAATATTATCAGGACGATAACATTTCCAATGGCAAAGTTAAGCATTATTTATACGAGTGCAAGTTATCGTTAAAAAAAAACCAATAAACTTGCAGGCGTATCAATTTTATGGACAAACGTTATTATTTATTGAAAGTTCGTTCAAAAACGCTACTGTTTCCAACCCTATCAATAACTTCAATTTTTAGCTCGTTTACTTCTAGCAAACGTTCTAATTCGACATAATGAAATATCAAATCGTTTTTGGCATCGTGTTCAAACAATACCCATTCGTTATTTAGATATCCATTATATTTCTTTATTCCACTTAGCTCGTCTTTAATATTAAAACTGATTTTGGAATCAGCAATAAGACCTTTCTTTTTTGATGAGTTAACTAATTTGATTTGAGGCGGAATTGTATCTGCCACAATAGTATAATCGCCGAAACTTCGGATAGAAGCTGTTGCCCAATTGTTTTCCCATTTAGTATTGTGCGTCGAATAGTTTTCGTCTTCAACTCTGGCAATTAACAATTTGCTTTTCATTGATTCAGGAATACTATCGGTTTCGATGCTTAATTTAATAAATAAATGCAAAGGAACTTCTTTTCGATGAAGGCGATAAATTGGAGAATAGGTATTGGTTTGAATTGGCAAAACATCGAAATGAAAATAAAGGCTGTCATAAAGAGCATTAAGGGGCAGTGATAATTTCAAATTTCCGAATTCGAAATTATTGTCCTGATCTGCATAAAATACGGCCTTTTTTATAGTGTCGGCCTGGATGGATTCAAATTTATTTTCATCATCAGCAAAAGCATAAAACTTCAATTGCGATGTATTTCCATTTGCATCTTTAACTTTATAACTAATCTGATGGAATCCTTTATCCGATAAGTTAATTAAGCCATTGTTTTTAACTTCAGTATAAATTTTGAGTCGATTGTGAGTGCCAACAAATGCTTTCTGATAGCGTCTTTTGTGATTTGAGTAATATGCGTAATCGATAAAAGTATTAATATATCTACCAGTAGAAAAATTAAGCCGTTCTTGTCTATTTCCGTACACTTTAAGAGAATCTAGATATAGCTCAACCTCATAAACGCCATTATTATTATGAGAATCGTTTTGTTTGTCTATCGTATTTATTCCCAGATAAAAATTTTGTGGCAATCCAATTGTATCTCCTTCTTTTAAAAAATAATTTTCTCCCAATCTACCTAACTCCAAATTAAATGGTTCTTTTCTAATAGGATAAACACGAATAGAATTAATTGTAGGCTTTATAAAATCTTTAACATCAAATCCAAACATAAGAGGATTTAAAGGTTCTTGAGTTTTCTCATCCCTAATCTCGAAATGCAAATGTGGGCCGCCTGAACCGCCTGAATTTCCTGATAAAGCAACTGTATCGCCTTTCAAATAATTAAATTGACCTTTTTTTAAATACAAATTTAACTCGAAAGATTTGCGCATATAGTGTTGAGCCTTAACGAAAACGGCCAAACTATCTTCAAACTTGCTTAAATGTCCATAAACTGATACATATCCATTGGGATGAGTTAAATAAATAGTCTTTCCATAACCAAAAGCTGATATTTTAACGCGACTTACAAAGCCATCAGCTACGGCATAAACCGCAGCTCCTTCAACCTGGCGTGTTTTTATATCAATACCTG
>JAQIBR010000016.1 GCA_027858955.1 Bacteroidales bacterium | reverse complement strand
ATTAAAAATTCAGTAACTGATAAATCTTGGAGAATTAAATCAACCCTAGCTTTAATATGTGTTTTTGTGATAACTATCTTATTCAAAACGTATCCATTTATAAATAATCCTCGCGATATTAAAACCGATTTCCACCCTGAACATTCGAATAGCTTTAAGGTGAAAAAGTATCAGGATTATATTGTATCAAACTCTCAAGATCCGGTAGATTATATTTTCGATTTATTCGAAAAATATGACATGGTTGTACTTTGTGAAAGGTTACATTCAGAATATACGCAATACGAATTGATATCAAAAATAATCACCGACAAACGCTTTTCAGAAAAAATTGGTAATATTTATACTGAATGTGGGACTAGAAATTTTCAGGATACCTTGAGCCAATATTTAAATACAGATTATCAAAATGAAAATTCTCTAAATAAAGCCACAGCTTTTATTCAAAGAAATAGCAATTCGATTTATCCCTTATGGACAAATACCAATTTATTCGATTTATTGAAGACTGTTAATAGGCGAAACAACAGATTGTCTGATAGCCTGAAAATTAATTGGTATTTTACAGATGTTGTTACAAATTGGTCAATGATGACCCCAATAAATTATCAAAAACATAGGAGACAAGTTCGTGATGAAGCAATGAGCAATTATATCGTTGCCAAATATCATGAAAAACAAGCTACTAATACAGTTCGCAATAAAGGATTGGTTATCATGAATTTCAGACATGGTTTTGGATATTTGTATAATAAAGAAATCACCCCCATTGATTTATATCCAAAATCTATTAATTCTGCAGCGATATTAATGGATTCATTGCCTGGTAAAGTGTGTAATGTTTTAATTAATACAGTATCTCTCAAATATGGTTTTCTTTTCACTCCAATTCAAAAAGGGAAGTGGGATAAAGCATTTGATAAATTAAACAATCCAAACGTTGGATTTGATTTTACAAACAGTCCGTTTGGTTTAGATGAATTTGATATGAATATTGGAAAACAAGTCACTGGACTTAGATATCAAGACGTATTTAATAGCTTTGTTTTTTACAAGCCTTTAGGAGAGCATTTGTATAAAACGGGATTCCCATATATGTTGTACAACTTCGAAGATACGTTAGTAAGAAGAGCAGAATGTGTAAGTGAAGAATATGCAGAAAAGTGGAAGAACCAAATTGTTAATTACAAAGAAAATAATATTACTAATGGTTTAATTCAATTACCAGAACTAGTAAATTTATGCAATGGTAAAGCTGAATATGCTACATTATATAATTTAGTAGTCAATATAGGTTTTTCAATTATTGTTTTATTGGCATCGATTCTTGTTTTGATAAACTTTAAAATGAATACGGATAGAGAATAATGAACTACGCCCAACACTTAGCTTTCAATTGAGCGTTGCTTGCATACGCTCTACATTGAAGGAGGCCATCGGGATTGAACTAAACAATGCTCCAATACTCACAAAACTAACAGTTTGCTTATAGTGTTTTCAATCTGTTTTTATATTGGTTCAACAATTTTATAAATTTAACTGTGGTTTCTGTGCAAACTTTCAGCATTAAGCGCTACTGAGAAGTTAAACAACGAAAGCCAGTGGCATTCAAGTTGTAAACACGGTTTGCACCGCACACTCCCGCAATCCATACCGCCACAAGCAAAACAAACACGCAAAACAGTGAAACACACCGTGTAAGCTGTGTTTACAACTCTTTAATAACAGTTCTTAATTCTACACAAATATGATTAACTTGGCTATTGCTTAATTTATATTCACAATTGATGATCATAATAACATTAAAAAAGTGGACAAAATAACGCATATATACAAGTTGGCAGTAATGTTAAAAACCGTCCTAATAAGCAAAACATATGAACAAAAAAATTTTCATTTCATACAGTTGGGGTAATAAAGAGCATCAAGATTGGATTGTTAATCTCGGAACACGTTTAATGGATGATACAGTAGACGTTGTTTTAGACAAGTGGAGTTTAAAAGATGGTTATGATATCCATAGTTTCATGGAGGAAATGGTTAAGGCGGAGGACATATTTAGAGTGCTAATAGTTTCTGATTTAAAATATAGGTTAACTACCCTGAGTCGCACTGATTGAAATATTGTATTATCTTTGTATCTAAAAGAATACGATGTTCAAAAGTACTGATTTAATAGAGTTTATAAAATATTTTTCGACTGAAACTGATTGCTTAAAATACATCGCAGGAATTAAATGGCCAGATAAATCATTTAAATGTAAAAAATGTGGCAATCAGAATTTTTGTAAAGGGAAACAAAATTATAGCAGAAGATGTACCAAATGCAAATATGATGAATCGCCAACAAGCGGAACAAAGTTTGAAAGAATAGGGTTTGATTTGTTAAGAGCATTTCATATTGTTTATGCTTTAAGTGTCAGAAAAAAAGGCATATCAAGCTATGAAATTGAAACAGAATTTAGCATATCTCAAAAAACTTGTTGGAAATTTAGAAATAAAGTTCAAGAATCAATGAAAAGTAGCGGATTACATATACTATCAGGAAGCATTGATGTAGATGAATTTTTAGTAGGCGGACCAGAGGAAGGTAAACGAGGGCGTAGTCATGGAAAGAAGAAGTTAGTTGTTATAGCTTTAGAACGTATTGGTGCAAAAAACTATGGAAGATCATATATGCAATATATACAGCAATCTACCACAGTGGAATTTCGACCATTTTTCAATAAACACATCTCTAAGGAATCAAATATACGGACAGATAATTGGAAGTCATATGCTGCGCTAAAAGATGAATACCCAAATTTGGAACAAATAGATTCCGATGATGGTAAGAATTTCAGGGAATTGCACATTCAAATAATGAATTTCAAGGGGTGGTTACGCGGAATCCACCACCATTGCAGCAAGAAACATATGCAGGGCTATCTTGATGAATACTGTTATAGATTTAATCGAAGGAACTATCTTCCAACGATTTTTCATAAGACAATAGAAAGGCTCGTGCAAGACAATAAAAATAGTGCGACTGAAGGTAGTTAACCTATTTTCCTAATTGCCTTTTATAGTGGCATGGATATATCTTCATTTGGGCTTCATCTCTGGTTGCTTATTTTTATTTACCCAATTTTATCTATCTTACAAATTATTATTGTAAAAATAAGGTTTCCGTGGTTAAATAAGATTGATGATTTACTCAGTGGCTATGAGATGGATGTCAGTATTACCTGTGATTCCGGAATAATGGAAAAGTTGCGCAAAGTTCTTGAAAAAGAAATGAAAGTAGCAACCTGCAATGAAACGCATTTAGTTTTACTAAAACCTTCCTTTATAGCTATTAGTCAAAAGATTAATGTCAGTTTATCTAAACCGGAAGATGGGGCATGTTTGATTAATATACAGAGCTATAATAGGAGGACGTTTTGGACTACTTACACGATAGTGGATTTTGGATCAAATTATAAAAACTGTTTAAAGATTAAACGATTATTAATTAGGAAGTTGTAAAAAAGATTTTCTTCTATATATTCTGCGCTGCCACTTGTTTAACGAAGCGCAACAAGTGGTTAACCGGCCTAAATCTTTTCAATACACATGTTTGAACGGAAATATTATAAAGGCAGAAGGAGACAGCACAAATTCAAGCTTGTCATTTAAAATCACGAGAACAATACTCTTATAAACAGAATATTAGAATTAATAATCAAAACTATTACGTCTCTAGTAATCATGGGCAATTGAAACGCATCTTTGACAGCCCGCCATGTTATTATATCGCTTATCGGTTTGGGTATTAACCTGAAGATTCAGCATACTTCGACCGATTTATCCACTTTTAGACAGCCTCCAAAAAATTAGTAAATACTTTATATAACCGGACTTCCGTTAAACAACACTATAACTGTACTAACAAACACAAAAATCATGATAGCTACACCTGACACTTTATTAAACCACCATA
>JAQIBR010000015.1 GCA_027858955.1 Bacteroidales bacterium | reverse complement strand
GCATATAACTTAAATATAGTTAATGCTCTTTAGAAACTAGCTTAAAGCCGTTTTGGAATTGCAAAATTAAGAAAATAAAAATTAAGATTTTTGTTGCATTTTAACACAGAATCTTAGCGGCCCTGCGAGAAACTTTTTAAATAACACTCACTTCACGTTCCAGCTTCACTCCAAACATTTCTAGAATTTTACTTTGAATTTCTTCAGAGAATTCCAATATTTCTTGACCACTTGCTCCTCCTTGATTTACTATGATTAAAGCCTGATTTTTATGAATAGCGACATTACCTTTTGAATATCCTTTTAATCCTGCATGATCAATCATCCATCCAGCAGCAAGTTTAAAGAAGCCATTATTGAGATCGTATGCAACCAAATCAGGAAAGGACTTTTTCAAATTCGAATGTTTTTGTTTATCGACCACAGGATTTTTAAAAAAACTACCGGCATTGCCCAATTCTTTTGGCTCAGGTAATTTACTGCTGCGGATATTGATTATTGCTTGTCGGATTATGGCGATATTTAAATTCTCATAAGCCATCGTCTCCAATTCTGATTTTATATTGCCGTAATCGATTTTTAA
This sequence comes from Bacteroidales bacterium, assembly GCA_027858955.1. Lineage (GTDB taxonomy): Bacteria > Bacteroidota > Bacteroidia > Bacteroidales > UBA12170 > UBA12170. Next base: position 20,975 of record JAQIBR010000015.1, on the reverse strand, counting down.
AAATGGGAATTTATTCAACTTTAACATAACAGCAGTAATGATGTATTTATTTTTTAACGTTTGCTTGAAAATGCTGTTACGATAGCCAAATTTTAACTCTTTAAGATAAAAACGTCTATGCTTTCCGGTTTCAATTTCAATAGCTTCTAGTCCGTTAAAAATCTCGGCAATTTCCACTCCGTAAGCTCCAATATTTTGGATAGGAGCGGCCCCAACATTCCCAGGTATTTTCGAAAGATTTTCTGCTCCGGCATACTTTTTTTCAACACTCCAAGACACAAAATCGTCCCATTTTTCACCTGCTGCTGCTCTTATCCAAACGAATTTATTGTTTTCATCAATCAACTCAAAACCTTTGTTTTGCATTTGAATTGTCGTGCCTTCAAAGTCTTTGGTAAATAATAGATTGCTGCCTTCGCCAATTAGAATATAGGGTAGAGTTCTATCGAGTTTATTTTTTACATAATCGCTTGCTTCATGCTGACTTTGCAAACTCACAAAGGTTTTACATACTACATCTATACCAAATGTATTGTAATTTTTAAGCGAATAGTTCGATAGAATTTCCATTTATTTTATATTCCGTAATGCGAATGCAAAGAGATAATACCAATTGTAGTTCAAAATGCCGCATAGCAAATTTTGAACTTATCCCGAACCTTCGGGAGTTAATGCCGATAGATCAACAAAACTGCAAATTGAACGAAGTGAAAATATGCGGCATTTAGTTGACTAATCGGTATAATTTGCCTTAAAGCATTTCGTTTCTCATTAAAAATATTATTTATTTCTGCTTTTCAAAGGTACGAAAAAGCGCTTATAACTTAGTCTAAATGTTTGTAGTAAACAGGAGTTCCCTGCTCCATTTTTTCTTCAAAACCAAGTTTTTTTAGGTAAGCATCATTCTTTGGGCTATAGCTTCCGCTGATTAAAGTTTTAATGTCTTTTTCTTTAAATATGGGTTGCTTCGGACTATACACGAAATGGCCTAATTTATAGTCGCGATATTCTGAAGTAACATAATCCAACTCAATACAAAGTTTAGTTTTTTCAATCATTCTGCCAACAAAAACGCCGGCCACTTGCATATTGCGCAAAACTAAAAAGCTTAGATTTTCTTCGCTATTTTGTATGGAAAATTTTGGATAAAATTTGGCAATATCTTCTTTGTGAAATTTAATAAAATCCAAAAGGTATTTATTATCGTTTCGAATTTCTAAAGTTCTAAACAATTCTTTTTTAGTGTATTCTCTGAATAAAAATACGATATTGGTTATCATTATAAAAGCATTAACTATACCGACAGGGTATGCACCTATTGTAAAACCATATGTTGTAAATAATATAGTTCCAACAAGGCTGAACCATCTCAAACGAATAATAGAGCTGAAAGTCATAGCAGTGGCTATGAATATTGAACCGAGGTAGCCAATGATTTCAATAAATGAAAAGTAATGCATAATTTTAAAATTTTTGCAAAAGTAATCAATTAGATGATCAAAAAAGGTTGTTATAGATTCTATAATGTGTGCATAACTATCAATCTACAACTTCTATGTTTAGAAGCTTTAAACGAATTGATTGTCCGTTATGGTTTGTTCCAAAAATATATGCTTCATATTCACCAACTATATCAGATGTGAAGAAATTCAGTTGAGTAATATTATTATTTTTGATAAAAGGTTCCCAAAGCAACAGAGTTCTAAAATCAGCAGTCCTCGATTTTTTTTCTTCAACGGACTGATAGGTTTTCGGTAAAAAATTATAACTCGGACTTAAGGTTTGATACTCAAAAAAAGTTGAAGAAATCGGCATTATCATTCCTCCAAAGTTATCCGTTAATGTACGAATCATAATAATACCATTTATGGAATGATCTCCTAAAATAAAGGGAGTTTTGTGAAGCTCAATTTTTTCAATTGCTGAGGGTGAAATTTTCATTAATTCATTCACATCGAAAACAGGAACCTCATCAACTAAAATTAAAGGGTCGTTATAAAACAATTCTCGTTCTGAATCGAAGACTGAAAGATTGAAATTATCTTTACGTTTTTTTACATGTACACCAGGAACTAATTCTTTAAAAACCATTTCCATTGTAGGAGTCTCGATATAATCATCAAGAACTATGGATGCTTGCGGATTTTCAAATGAGTAGGGAAGATGACTGATGCTATAATCTTGATTTTTAGCACTTAGTTTATAAGCACGAGCAGTTTGAGATGCAACTAACATTTGCTCTAACAAATCGTTATATGTTGAATTGATTGTTAAAGGAATTGGTTTCAAAATAGGAAAAATTGGATTGAAATCTCGGTTTATCTTGAGCTCTAACTCATCTTCATTTTCAAAAAGTGGACATAAAAATACGTTTTGCTCTTTTTCAAAATTATTTAGCGAAAAAAAGAAACTGCCATCATCGCGCGATTTATATATATGAATTTGTGGATGCTCTCTAAAAACCGATAAGTAAACTGGCACATTTGCCATGGGTTTTTGAGTTAGTTTATTAACAACTATGCCGCTTAAGCCAATATCTCTGACTTCTGGCAGATATATTAATTCGTTAGATTTCGGTTTGTGAAATAAACTCATAAATTCATTTGAATTGAGTTTCGAATTTAGAATATTTAAGAAAACATCTTCTTCTTGGCTTGAAAGCTCTTCTGGATTGAATTGATTTTTTAAATAGCTAAAAAGCAAGCGTGGATCATTAAAGTAAAGATTGAGTTTAGCAGTGGCTGCTTGTACAGTTCCTTTTAAAATAACTTTGAAACCAATATTTGAAATGTTAGAAGTATTGAAATTATTCAATTGCAAATTTGCCTCTTGCCTTTTCTTATAGATATTTAACACAGGAATTTTAAGTGAAAAATTTGAATTTCCTGAAAAAATAAATGCTTTAATTTTTAAAATGTTTTTATTTTTATCTTTTAGAATATAATAATACAATCCTGAACTTGAAATTTCTGAATTGGGAAGGATTACCTGAGTTTGCTTATTTGATAAGATGAATTGTGCAGAAGAAAGTACTTGAAGCTTACTATTTGTTAATTCTAAACTAAAAGGTGCGCTATTGTTTTTATTTAAGCTATTTGCTTGATGTATGGAAATTACTTGTTGACCATTATCTGATTTTGTAGCTTTTATAGAATAGAAGGGAGATGGGTTTGAAATTATATCTTTTGATAGGGAATCATTACTGGCATTTTTGAATACCAAACTGTAGTTTATGCTATCAATATCATGAAAATCAATAGTTCCCCACCCATTCTTTAAGAAAATAATTTCGTGATGTATAGTTCCATTAGCGCAAAGAAAAGCTTTAGTGCTTTTTATTAACGGTTTTTTTGGAAGAGTTATAGAAATATTTGTAGATGAAATACCAGATTCTAAATAGGTTTTATTTTGATAAATAGTCGGTTCTTCGCTTTTATCCGAAATAGCTGACAATCCAATTTTAGGATTAATAATTTGAATAGCACCTAAAAAATATCTATCAACAGGAAAGTTTTTTAAGTAATGAGTGTAAGCCCTTAAATAATAATTGCCAGACAAAAACTCCGATGGAATATCTAATACACCTTGTGCTTTGCCTTGATCTATCCTATATTTTTTTCGAACAATTGATTTTTGATCGGCATTGAATAGTTCGATATATAGAATCTTGCTAAGTTCTTTCAGATTATTGTCTATGCTTATATCGGCTCTAAACCAAATTGACTCGCCGCTCAAATACAGATCACGATCTGTAACAAGATTTACATTTTCAAAAGGTAAAGTGTTGGAAATAGTGGGTGCAACATTTGTTTGCCCATTCAATATGAAATGTATTCCAACTAAAAAAATAATGAAAACTCTTTTTTGCATATCTAATTTTTTTACCAATCCCAATATTCTGGTTTTATAGCAACACCTCCACGACGCTCGCAATCCAAACAATCTTTTTGAACAAAAGCTACTACCTCCAATGCTTCACCCATAGGGTTATCAACGTTTTCGAAGTAAACTAAAGTGTAATAAACGGGAAGTATTTCAGGGGATGCAAGCTCGATGCTGTATTTTATTGTTTCTACAGATGTATCTGCTCTACACAATGTATTATCATAACGGATTCTGCCTGGTGCTTTTGTAAGTATTCTGGGCCCATTTGTTCCAGATGCGACTAAAAAATATCCAAGAACTGGTTCAGTAGAATCATCAATATTATTGAGATTACCTCTAATTTGAAAAGGTTGAGTTGTAAATAATGCGTCCTGATTATCGTTTTGTTGCTTGAGTTTATCCATAAAAGTATATGCTTCTTCAGATATAGTATATTGTTTAACCAGAATGCTATATTTCTGACGTAGTCTCTCATCAGCAAAAGGTATGAAATGCAAAGGCAATTTGTTAACTACAGGAATATTTAAATATTCTGTACTATAACTAAAGCGCTCCCCAACATTTTGGGTTTTCCAACAATAACGTAGAGTATCTTGATTTCTGGTTTGAGCTAAACCCCAAGGATTATATTCTGTTGAGTCATAGCTATTTCCATCGTATAAGAATATGATTTTATAATCGGAATGATATTCATATGTTTCTTCAATTTCGTAGTAGAAATATGTTTTTGCAGATTCAGCACGTTTACTACTTACATAAAATTGAAACCCCTCTTGGTCGAATTCCAATTCAGTATTTGCAAATTGCCAACTTTCTTCAACTTCAACATTATCAACTTCAACAGGTTTCTTTAATTCTTCAAATTCCGATTCATATATTTTTCCATTATTAAGCTGTACATTAATTTTGTATGATCTACCAATAATTCCTTGAATTCCACCTTGACTAGTTTGATAATATCCAGAGACTATTTCATTTAATAGTTCCTGATTCCCTTGATCATCTATAATTGTTACGTTTGCCAAAGAAAGAGGAATCTCAACAGGATTATTTATAGTAGTTGAAGTTGAAAGTGTAACTGTATAAGGGCCGGGAAAATTAGTAATTTTTCCATCGATGACTAAAAATTGGTCTGCATTTGCACTTAATTCTGGCCAATATTCTTCTACGCACGAAGTGGTAGCGAATAAAAATGCTATCATCGCGGTCATTAGTTTTATTTTATTTCTATTCGCTATCATAATTGCCTAATTTAAAATTATAAGTAACGGAAAAGATTGGAGCTCCAAAAATGGAAAGTTTATAAGCCTTAATCATACCGTTATTTTCTTCAAAATAAACTGAAAAAGCATTCTTTCTTCCTAAAATATTATAAACAGAAAATGACCAAGTGCTATGACCTAATTTTCTTTTTAAAAGATTTCCTTCCAAATTCAGAGATAAATCAACTCGGAAATAGTCAGGTATTCTATATGCATTTCGGCTAGAATAACTTAAAGTTGGGACTCCGCCATAAATATAAATAGAAGTTGGATAAGTAATGGGTCTTCCAGTTGAATAAACTACATTACTAGAAATCGATAATCTTCTGGAAAAATCGTAATTGGCCGTTAGATTAAATGCATGTGGTTTATCATAGTTAGAAGGATATGGGTTTCCGTAATTGATACGGTTCTCTGCAAATGGGCTGTCGACCAGCATTGTAGAGCTTGAATAAGTATAATTTGCCCAGCCTGTTAAATTGCCGCTATTTTTTTTAAGCATAAACTCAATTCCGTATGCATTTAGATTTCCTTGAAGAGTAGCTTGTTCTGTGTTTTCATTGAAAAATAAGTTTGAGCCATCTTTAATTTCTACAACATTCTGATTGAATTTATAATATGTTTCAATAGATAATTCGTATTTGTTTTTCCATAAATTACCATAGAAGCCTAATGTAATCTGATCACCAATTATTGGTTTGGTATTATAATCGCTGAGTTTCCACTTGTAATTAGGAGATACAGCTATAGTATTACTTAGCATATATATATATTGGTGCAAGCGGTTGTATGCTGCTTTTACTGAAATATTATCATTGATTAAATGGTTTACTGCGAAACGATAATCTAAACCCCCATAAGATTTAACAGCCTCCCAGTTATCATAATGCGCTACATCTATTAAGTTTTCTTCAATATGTGGGAGCCCATCGCTATATATATTTACATCTTGAGGACCAAAATAATTAAAAATATTGTAGCGTAGCCCTCCAGAAATTGTAAGCTTGGGGTTTACTTTCCATTCATCATTTATAAATATCGCACTTTCTAAGCCTTTTTCTTCACCTAAATTGGTATGTTCGATAAGGCTAGTTCCTGTCAGTGGGGTGTAAATTCCTTTGTCAATATTATAAAGAGTTGAATTTATTCCAAATTGCATAGTATGATTTTCAAAGGGTATTATTTCAAAAATGGCTTTAAGTTCAGAATGGCCTAACTGATTGTTATGAATATACGAAGCAACATCTAACTGGCTGTTTTCTTCATTAAATTGATATCCGCTATGGGCGAAACTTAAAGCGAAACTATTTTGATTTTTGAAATAATGTTTCCACAAGGCAGAAGCTCCAAAATTCTGATAATCATATTTTGATTTGGTATATATATCCATTTTGTCGGTAGAGAAATAGGAAAATATATTCAAATGATTATTTTCGTTGAGTTGGAATGAGAAATTAGTAACTACATCGCTAAATTGCGCATTACTGTTTTTAATAATAGGATCTTTCACAAAATTAAGAATCCAGTCTGAATAAGTTGAGCGAACTCCAATCAAAAAACTACTTTTGTCTTTCTTAATAGGACCTTCAACTGTTAAACGCCCGGTAATTGGACCAATACCACCACGAGCAGTAAAATGATCTTTATTTCCGGTTTTGGTTTTAATTTCAAAAACTGAAGAAAGTCGACCTCCGTATTGAAGAGGTATATTGCTTTTAAACAATGAAAATTCATCAACTACATCTGCATTAAATGCTGAAAAGAAACCTGATACGTGAGAAGTATTATAAATGGGCACATTATTAATATAGAATACGTTTTGATCAGTTGGAGAACCTCGAACATTAAATCCGGAAGAACCTTCACCAACAGTTTGAACACCAGGCAATAACATTGCAACTTTAACAATATCTTTCTCTCCAAAAACCAAAGGAATTTTCTTTACGTTTTTAGTGCTTACTTTGTCTAAGCCCATTTGTGTTCCAAGCACTTTATTGTCTTTTTCAGCACTTACAATTACATCTTGAAGCATGATTACTCTATCATCAAGAATAAGGTCTAATGTGCCATTTGACTGCAAATCAATTTCAATTTGCTTTTCAAGTATGTTTACACTGCTAATTTTAAATACGTGCTTACCTTTGTTAAGTGTGATCTTGTAATTGCCCTTCGCGTCTGTTACAACACCTTTACCACTAATTAAATCAACAATAGTAGCCCCTTCAATATTTTGTCGAGTAATACTATTGATTGCATTACCAATTATGGTTGCACTTCGTTTATTAACACCATCCTCTTTATTCCCAACAATTATTGTTTCAGGAATAAATTCTCGAGTCGTTTGAATAAAATTATTATCAGTTTTATCTACTTCTTCTTTTTCATTTGAAATAATTGATGGGGTAAAAAACTGTGACGGTAATTTCGTTGACACAGAAGTGTTTTTGGTTAAGAAAATATTTCCTTTTGAGTCGCATGAAACAAAAACATTGTATTGCAATAAATGTTCGTTTAAAACTTTTCTTAAAATTATGCTGTCCGAATTAAAAGAAATTGTGAAATCGGGAAAATCATCCGTTTGATAATAGAAATATACAGGATAATTCTGCTCAATTTTATCAACAAAATTACTCCAGGCTAGATTTGAGAATCTTTGCGGAATTGTTATTGAAAGGTCTTTTGTTTTATCGGATTGTGCCAAATTAGAGCTTGTTATTCCAAGTATAAATAAGAGTATGGCTAGCATTTTTAAATGTAAAAAAACTGATCTTAAATTGCTGGATATAAAATGTTTACTAATCATCATATCCGAGATTTGCTGTTTTGTAGATTCCTTTTTATATTGCTCAGTTGAGTAGTTAAGATGGTAAGCTCGTTTCATTGGTTACAAATTGTCGCAAAAGTGGATAAGGTTAACTATTTGATTACTGGAAGCTTTTTTAAAACGGATTTTATTCTTTCTCATGAAAGCTTTCACTTCATTCTTATTAGTTTGGAAATAGTTTAAAAGATCCTTTTTTTTCTTGATTTGATGAAAGAAATTACCATCAAATAAATACAATATTTTTTGGCTTTCTAAGTATTTCCCATATCTCAACCGTTCAGAAATTTCATCCTTAAATTCAGAATAATGTTTAATATATGCAAAAATTTCCCCTTTGTATACAATTTCAGCAATACCAATAGAATTCTCTAATTCAAAATTGTTTGTATTGTGAAAAGTTTGATAACCAATAATTAAAGAATCTACAAATGAGTTGTGCAATAATATATCTTTGGAAATTCGACCATCGAAAATAGCTTTTATTATTAAATTGTCATCTTCAATATTGTATTTTAAGGGTATATTATTGTACTGAATTCCCTTAATATACAAAGTAGCATCCACCCATTCATTAGATAAAAAATACGGATGTCCCTCCGCGAAAAAATGCTTTGGCCTATAATATTTGCCGTTTAATAATCTGTCATCCGCACGAAAGATTGAATTGGCTATGGATAAAATATTTTGCCCTTCTTTAATAGTTTCTTGACTGATAGCGCTATTCGATATGCCAATTAGAAAAGATGAAAAAAGAATAAATAACGTTAAGTAACGTGAAGCAGAATGCATAATATTGGTTATAGTTTGTTTAACAAAATTAATGTTTTATTTTGTTTTAGTTGTAAATAATGAATGAAATTATTTTTAAATAAATGCCGTGGCCTCCACCTCCAATGAACATCCATAATGAAATGGAGGAGAAGGAACTACTATTCTTGCTGGTTTGTGATCTCCAAAAAAGTCTGAGTATAAATCGTTTATCTGAGGCCAAAGTTCTATATCTGATAGAAATATGCGCATTTGCAAAACATTATTCTTTGCACTTCCAGCCTCATTTAAAATAAGCTCCAGTTTTTTAAATACGAGCTCTACTTCTTCGCGGAAAGTATCAGGTTTTTTTCGAGTAACAGGATCAAGGGGCAATTGACCTGAAATATATAGAATTCCATTGTGCTCAATTACTGTTGAGTAATGACCTGCCGCTTTGGGCATATTTGGAGTATCAATTATTTTCATCGTTTTTTATTTTTTGGATGATAATGTTAAGTTTATTTTCATTTGGTTGAGCATTTGAACCCATGGAAAAACCAGTAGAAATATTACTTTTTTGCCGAATGCTAAAATGAACGGCGTCTATTCTAATTTCTTGAAATTGAAGGACATTTTTTTCATTGATTCCACTCCCTGCTATAATTTCAATCTGACCCGAATATTTATTTTGGATTGATTTGATATTTTCTAGACCATCAATGGCTGTGGCTTTTTGACCCGATGTTAGAATTCGATTAAATCCCAAATCAATAACCGATTGTATAGCTTTTGAATAATCTGAAGTAAAATCAATGGCACGGTGGAATGTGGTTTTTAATTGAAATTCTTTTGCAAACCTTAATAAAAATTCACAAGATGGATAATCAATTTCATTCTTAGGATTTAAACAGCCGAATACAACTCCTTGCGCACCAGCTTCAGACGCAATTCTAATATCTTCTTTCATTAGTATAATCTCTGTTTGAGAGTATACAAAATTGCCGCTTCTTGGTCGAATTAAAATATATGATTCTATTCCTGATATTTTGGCGCAGGCTTGTATTAGACTATATTGTGGAGTTAATCCCCCTAGATCTAAAGCTGAACAAATTTCAATGCGATCGCATTCGAAACGTCTTGCCAATTCAGCTTCTTGCCAATTTTCAATGCAAACTTCTACTTGCATTATATTTGTTTTAGTTGGATTGATTTTCTACAAGAACCTTTCGATTCTGTAAATCGTATTTATCGCCTGATTTAAGAAAATAAAATTCTCTTGAATTAGCTGATAGCTGATAAATTGTATCTCTTTCTCGCGACCAACGGGTGCCGTCTAGAATAGCAACATAATGTTTTCCAACAACTTCAAATTTATCGTGATCAACCAAAATGCCTGTGTTTTCATCCAAACCTATACCTAATAATTGAGGATGTTGATCTAGAATTTCAAATAAGTCGAACTGGCGATTTCTTGCTAAAATATGTTGATCAATAGCTACGTTTTTCATAAATCCAAGACCAACTTCATGATCGCCAAGCATTATAGTATTCTTTTTTGTATCGCCTCTCGCTAAATAAGATCCTTGAATAGTCGCTCCTGCGGAAGAGCCTGCGATAATACCGCCTCTTGCTAAAAGTTTATTAAACTCATCGTGTGCGAGCGTATTTAAAAAGCCATCGGCAATGCGCCATTGTCTGCCACCCATAAAATATACTCCGTTTGCTTCGCGAATTGGAGCAACAAATTCTTCTGTATTGGCAATATTGCTGTCGCGAGTATGAAGAATATGAATATTGCTAAAACCGGCACGCTCAAAAGTTGATTTTAATCGAACAAATCCAGTGTCTTTTTCAATCTGTTTATCTTCGTAAGCTGTAGGGATCACAATTATTTTGGCATCAGCGCCTCCGGCATATTCTTTAAAAATTTCAAGGAATAATGGGTCGCGAGCGGCACCGCCAATGATAAGTAATCTACCATTTTCGGGGCCTAAACTTGGTTCAATTTGTGAGATTGATTTGTGTTGTACAACATTGTTGCAACCGACAAAAAGGAAAAGGCTGCCAATAAAAACTAGTAGAATAAAATTTTTCATATCGTAAATCTAGGAGTTGCTTATTTTTTGATTTGTAATTGCCAATATTTCATTTTCTAAAGCTTGTGCTTTTTCTTCAATTGCTTTTCCTTTAAAAAGTATATTGTCGACATATGCTTTATCATTGAGCCCTGAAGCATTTATTTTTACGTTCAAAAAAGCTCCCATTACTGCTGTTCTTGCACATAAAGCACCAACACCTGCATCAGAAACTGAATTTGGATTACCAATTTCGGCCATGGCTTTTATTATATCCATCGATTTAAGTGAAGTTTCCATAACTTTAAATGGAACTTCAATAGCATATTTTGATGCATCTTCAATTGCTTGTGTTCGGGCTGCTATTTCATCACTATTTCCTTTTGGAAGTTTAAAAGCATCCATAATTTTATTAAAGGCATTGGTGTCTTCATCAACTAATCGAAGCAGTTTGTCTTTATATTCTTGTCCTGCTTCTGCATAATCGCTAAATTCTTCCCAGCGTTCATCCCATCCGGTTTTATGAGATGACAGGTTTGCAACCATTGTGCCAAGTGAGACTCCTAAAGCACCAACATAAGCAGCAATAGATCCACCGCCTGGAGCCGGTGATTCTGATGCAGTTTCATCGGCGAAAGTGCTAAGATTCATATCAATCAATTGCTTTTTATTTTTGTCTTCAAGTAAATATTCTATTATATTTTCGCGAGGATTAAAGGGTTTCAAATCATCTAAACCCATCGACTTTACAGCAATCTTAATTAATTCATCGTTGGAAACTCCAACAGAGCGATTTTGCTTTCTTAAAAAATATTTACCTGCATCAAGTATAGCATTTAAAGGCATTACTCCAACAAGCTCTGATCCAGTAACACGAATACCACGAGAAGTCGCACTTTTATTTACAGCATCAAATGCTTCGTGAACAGAAGTAATATTAATGTTCGTCAGGTTCATTGAAATTTGAGCAATGCCATATTCTTCAATAAACCAACCAATTGCTTTAACTGCCTTCAGACTTCCAGGAGTCATTACCTGATTTCCATTTTTATCCAAAACAATCTTACCTGTAAGGGGATTTCCTTCACGCTTAACTCTTCCTCGCTCTCTAACGTCAAATGCAATAGCGTTGGCTCGGCGTGTTGATGTGGTATTTAGGTTAACATTAAATGCAACAAGGAAATCGCGTGCGCTAATTGCTGTAGCACCTGTCTCAGGAACAAATATTGCAGGCCCAAAATCAGGTTTCCAATTCGGATCTCTTAATTTTTTTTGTAAGCCTTCGTATTCACCTGAGCGAACATTAGCAAGGTTTTTTCTCTCTGGTTTTTGAGCTGCATTTTCGTAACAATAAATAGGATAGTTTAGTGCTTCTCCAGCACGTTTAGCTAATTTATGTGCCCATTCCACAGTTTCTTGCATGGTGATATTTGAAACAGGAACCAATGGGCATACATCGGTTGCACCAAAACGAGGGTGAGCCCCTTTTTGCTTGCGCATATCGATTAGTTCTTTGGCCTTTTTCATTCCAAGAATTGCCGCTTCAAGCACTGGTTCAGGTTCTCCAACAAATGTTACTACAGTTCTATTTGTAGCAGCACCAGGATCAACATCCAATAGTTTAATGCCTTCTACACTTTCAATTACATCAGTAATCTGCTTAATTATAGACAAGTTTCGTCCTTCGCTAAAATTTGGGACGCATTCAATTAATTTTCTCATATTTCTTCTTTTTCAAGCTGATTGAATACTGGGTTTGCGTAGATTTCAAGTAGTATTCTTTTATAAACATCGAAATCATTTTTATTTTTTCTTAGTTCTAATTTTTCGTTTAATCTGTTCAAGAATCTTTCTTCTTCCGATGCATTGTATTTATCAGCATAAATAGTATTGTTTCGAAGCAGATCGGCGGCTATATAATTTCCCGGAAATAGTCTGAAATTTTGATGGATTTGTTCATCAAGACTATCTGATAATTCTTTAAACTGCTCTTGAATCTTATTTGATTTGAAATTAAAAAATTGTTCGGATAAAACTTCCCCAAAAGCAAAATGAACACGTCCTTTTTGCTGTGTTACACCTGTAATAATGCTTTTCATATCTTCCGTGCCGTCCTTTTTATAAGATCCAGTGAGTTCAATCTCAGTAAGTTCGATTGCTTTTAATGTGTCACAGCTATCATATTCATAAGCAATACTTACAGGTACAATTTTAAGTGATTTCAGATAATCCATTTTTTCTCCATGGCAATCCATAGCAATCATTTTCAGTACTCCGGGATTTGTTCTGTCATTTCCATCTTTCGTTCTTCCTTCTCTATGCGAAATCCAGCAAGAATCTTTCTTATCGGTTAAAACATATCGCATATAGCTCGATAAAATCTTAGCTTCTTCAATCATTTCTCTGGCTGGAAGATTACGCTTAACAATAAAAGTACGATTCATCTTAACTATGTCAGTAACTAGTTCTGAAGAAAGCAAATTATTGCCTATTGCAACTTGACCTGGTTTATATCCATTTTGATGCAAAATATAGTATAGAAAGGTTGAATCCAACACTATATCTCTGTGATTAGAAATAAATAAATAATTTTCATCAGGATCGAGATAATCTAGACCGCTTACGGTAAATTGTTCTGTACTTCTGTCTATCGCGGCCTTAGCTGCAGGAAAGATCAATAATTCCTGAAATCCCTGTGCAGATGTTATGTTTTTTGTTCTTCTGGCGATTGTATTTTGTGTCCAGGTCGGATAAATATGCGCGACCATTTTTTTGAAAACAGAGCTTTCGTCGTATTGGGTTAGTTTTTTATTGACTTCGGAATCGTTATAAGGCCGAATACTTTCAAAATCTTCCATATTATTTTGGTGTTTATAAGACTGCAAATTTAAACATATTTGCTTTGAATGAAATCTTGTTAATCTATGATCTGACCATTAAGAATAGCTATTTCTACCTTGTTATCACCATAAGAATATGCCATATATTCAAGGCTGGGTATTTCTTTGGTTATAAATAAGTTGGCTTGTTTTCCTTTGGCAATACTTCCATGCGTTTCTTCAATTCCCATTGCATAAGCGGTATTGATTGTAGTTGAATATATTCCTTCTTCAGGTGTCAATCGATATAAAATACTGGCCATTGATTGTATTAATTGCATATTTCCTGAAGGAGAGGAGCCAGGATTAAAATCCGATGCTAATGCTACAGGTAAACCTGCATCAATCATTTTACGAGCAGGTGCATATGGCATATTTAAAAAGAAAGCAGCTCCGGGTAAAATAGTAGGCATAGTTTCAGTATTCTTTAATGCTTCAATTTCGTTATTGCCTGTATATTCTAGATGATCTACAGAAAGTGCATTGTATTTTACTCCTACCTGGATTCCACCTGAATTATCCAGTTCATTTGCGTGAATTTTAGCTCGCATTCCATATTTCATTCCGGCATTTAAAATTCGATCGGTATCTTCAGGGCTAAAGAATCCTATATCACAGAATACATCAATATAATCGGCCAGATATTCTGCTGCTACTTGTGGAATCATTTCGTTAATAATCAAATCTACATATTCTGAAGGATTTGATTTATATTCCAAAGGAATAGCATGTGCTCCCAAAAAAGTTGCCTTAATGGTGAGTGGTGAATTCTCTTTTAAACGTTTGATAACACGAAGCATTTTAAGCTCATTTTCAGTGTTTAAGCCATAACCGGACTTAATCTCAACTGCTCCGGTTCCATATCTAATTATTTCATTTAAACGTTTCATTGCATCTGCAAAGAGTTGATCTTCAGAGATTATAGCCATTTTCTTTGCGGAATTAAGGATTCCTCCACCACGCTTAGCTATTTCTTCATAGGATAAACCTTTAATTTTATCTACATATTCAACTTCACGACTTTCTGGGTAAACCAAATGAGTGTGAGAGTCGCAATAGGAGGGGAATACCATTTTGCCGCTTGCGTCAATTTCATTTGTGGCATTTTTATATGATTCAGGGAAATGAGCCATACTTCCAAAATCCGAAATTTTATCTTTTTCAATATAAAGCCAGGCATTTTTTAAGGTTGAAATATTTGCCATTTCTTTACCGGCATAAAATGATTTCGGTTTTTTTTCTGTGAAGATCAGCTCTTTGATATGATGTATAAATAAGCTCATGATTTTTTTATTAAATTATTTCTTTCCCAAAAGGAGTTAATGCAAGGCGCGCTAACTTAAAATGTTGCATTCCGAATGGAATTCCGATAATTGTGATTGAAAATATGATTCCGAATATTAGATGACTTAAAGCAATCCAAATACCTCCAAAAAGTATCCATATAATATTCATCAGTGTAGTAAGACATCCGCCGGTTTGTGGTATTTCACGTACTTCGCTGCCAAATGGCCATAAAGCCAGCACACCTAATTTTAGTGTTTGTATTCCAAAAGGAATGCCTATAATAGTGATTATCAATACTAAAGATGATACAAAATATTCTAAAGCAATGATTAAGCCTCCAAAAAGTACCCAAATAATATTTCCTATTAACTTCATTTTATTATGATTTTAAGAAATTAACTTTGTGTTTTAATAATGATTTCATTTGAGTTATTGCTAATTGGTTAAGTTGTTGCAATCTTTCCGATTGTGGTATTTCCTGTTGTATTAGCATTGCATTGATGCTTTCCATATTAGATAAAACAACTAACTGTTCGATGGGTGCAAAGTCTCTGATATTCCCTTTTTCGTCAGGATTTTTTTCTCTCCATTGTTTAGCTGTTTTTCCAAATAAGGCAACATTTAGCACATCAGCTTCATTTGCGTAGATAAATGAGATTTGTTTTTTGCTGATTTTTTCAGGAATTAGGTTTTCTTTAATGGCATCTGTATGAATGTGATAATTGACTTTTGCCAATGTTCTTTGGAAATTCCATTCGAGTTTCAATCTGTCATTTTCATCTTCTTTTAGTCGTTGGTATTCTTTAACAAGAAGTAATTGAAACTTTGGACTAATCCACATCCCAAAATGAAAGGCAATGTCTTTATGTGCATAAGTTCCTCCGTATCTTCCTGCCTTTGCAGTTAGTCCAACAGCATTAGTAGCCTCAATCCACTGTTTGACTGATAAAACAAAATTATTACTACCTGCGGTATTTTTAATTGTACCGAATTCGGTATAATTAAAATCTGGATTATATAAGGCTTCCCATTCACCAAGATACTCAATAGTGCTTTTTAAACTTAGCCACTTAATAATAACCACCTCTTGTAGTTGGCTTCTTGCCATATCAGTAAGAGAAATATAATCGTTCTGATTTTGAGCAATTATTGAAATTTCTTTTCCCTGTATATTTAATTTATTGCTCTTTGCCATATCTATTTACTAAAACTTTCAGTTATAATAATCTCAGGATTTAAAATTTTCGGAGTCGCTATTACTAACTCTTGATTTTCATCATCAACCTCCGACTTTAAAGGGTAGCTCTTTAATCAAATTGTCAATATTTATTCCTACAAGAATTCTTATTTCAGATGCCTTTTCAATAAATTTTCTAATTCTGAAATAACCGGATGCACGAAAATATCCAACTAAAGCATCAAAGAAATGAATGTTTTTATGCTTGAATATTCCCTCAATTTTATTAATTAAGGTATTCTCTGCTTCGTTTGTAAATTTTTTTATGCTCATATAGTTTTTAATAATTCTTTTAGTCCATCTTTTAAATATTTAAGCTCTCCTAAGTCAGTAATTATTGCTGAATGTATAAATTGCATTTCAATATCCCTTACTGATTTCTCTAGTGATTCAGCTAAAATTGGTATCATTTCTGTTGTTGCTTGCCTTTCATTTCTCTCAATTTTGCTCAGTATTGAGGTGTCAATATCTAGTGCAGCGGCTATTCTTCTGAGAGGTAATCCTTTTTCTTCTCTAGCTTTGCGTATGTATTCTCCAAATGATTTCATATTGTCATAATTGTTTTGACGTATTTATCAAAAGTACTAATATTTTTTATTCATTCTATTGCTATTTGAATAGTAAAAGTACAATAAATTTGCGCGAGAATCGTTCTCTCTTATCTTTGCACCTACATTACCCAATTTCAATATAATGGCTCGACTTTTATTTAAATACATTTTTATTTTTTTACTTTTTAGTCACATTAATATTTTATTGGCGCAAAGTTCTTCAACTTATACTGAGTTGATTACATCTGCTGATAACTATTTTTCAAAAAAGGATTATTATAATGCCAAAACAACTTATCAGTTAGCCCTACAGCTTGATAAAAATGCTGAATACCCTAAAAAAAAGATAGAAGAAATAATTCAAATACTGAACAATGAACTTGAATTGCGTATCATTTTTGAAGAGAAGATGCAATATGCTGAAGAAGCTTATGTTGATAAAGATTATCAAAAAGCAATAGAACTATATAAGGAAGCTTCAGCATTAATAGATTATGAGGATAAGCCAAAACAAGAAATTATACGCATTAAAAAGGAATGGGCAGATTTAATAAATAAGCAAAGTAAATTTGATCTATTGTTTGCTGAAGCTCAAGAGGATAAACAACTTGAAGATTTTGTTTCAGCTATTCTTAAACTAGAGGAGGCTGATAAGTTATTCCCGGGAAAATTAGAGGTAACAACAGAATTGGCACTATTGAATGTTTTGTTTAAGCAGCAAAATGCTAAAATACAGGAATTTAGGCGATTAATGTCTGATGCAGATTTGTATATGGAACAAAATCGTTTTCAAATTGCTTTAAAGAATTATCAGGAAGCTGCAAATTTGTTTGAGAATGATAGTCAAGTACAAAATCAATTAATGCTGGTCAAAGATGCCATAAAGATAAATGATGCCTATAATCTAGCAATTGAAAAAGCTGATGCCCATTATATAGCTTTAGAATTAGATGATGCAAAAAAAGCTTATTTAGAGGCTGCGAAAATATGGCCAGAGAAAACCTATCCAGGCAATATGTTAGCTAAGCTAAACGAAGCCAATAAACGTATAGCTGATGATCTTGAACGATTCAATAGTGAATATGATTCGAAAATTTATTTAGCAGATCAACAGTTTAAAAATCAAATGTACAAACAGGCTTTCGATATGTATACCAAAGCTATTGATTTAAAGCCTGATGAAGAATATCCACAAAATCAAATACATACGATTAATGCAATTTTAAAGAAAAATAAGGAGTATAATAATCTTATTGAAAATGGTGATTTAAAATTATCGCAGGGCAAGCTTAACGATGCTTTATTCGATTATTATAAAGCAAAGAATTTAAAACCCGGCGAGAAGTATCCTCAAGAAAAAATTGCTCAAATTGATGAAGTTCTCTATAGTAAAAATGCGGAAGAGAAAAACTATCAAAATCAATTGAAAATAGCCGATAGTCTATTCGATAATAAATTGTGGGAATCTGCTATTAGCCAATATATAAAAGTTATTGCTTTAAAGGAAAATGAAGAACATCCTAAAAAAAGACTATCTGAAGCTAAACTGCTATTATCTGATCAAAATAAATTGAATGCATCTTACCAATCAGCGATTCAAATAGCTGATGACTATTTCGATAGACAACTATTTTCTGAGGCTAGAAAAGCATATTTAAATGCAAATCGAATAAAGCCGGATGAGCAATATCCACTATACAAAATTGAGGATATCAATACAATAGTTGAGCAAAAAGGAATTCGCGAAAGGAATAATCGCTATCGCGAGTTAGTGGCTTCGGCAGATAAACTGTTTGAAGAAAAAGCATATACAATATCTTTAACTCAATATAAACAAGCAAATGTATTGAAACCGAATGAAGTTTATCCTCCTCAGCAAATTGCCAAAATTGATCAAATCCTCTCAACTCAAAATGAGCTCGATAATATATATTCACAGTTTATTAAATCAGCTGATAGTACTTTTTACTTAAATGAACTAATTAGTGCGCGTGAGATATATGTGCAGGCAAATGAGGTAAAGCCAAAGAAAGAATATCCTATTGAGCAAATAAATAAGATTGATCATTTATTGTCGGATTTGAATGATATTGAGCAGAATTACATTTTGGCTATTGAAAGAGCAGATGCAAGTTTTGCTAATATTAAATACGAATCAGCAAAAAAACATTATAGTCTAGCATTAACATATAAACCAGATGAAGCTTATCCAAAATTAAAGATCGAAGAAATGGATGCCCTCTTAGCCGAAATAAGTTTTATGGAGGCTGCCTATCAAAACGCAATCCTTAAGGGGGATCAGAATTTTGAAGTAGAACAATATTTATTGTCAATCGATAATTATAGAGAAGCATTAGGAATTAAGGAAAATGAAGAATATCCTAAAACAAGAATTGCTGCTATCGAATTAATTTTAGATAATTTAGATCAAATTGAGATGCTTTACAATCTGGCTCTAACAGATGCAGACAATTTTTTTAGAAAGTATAAATATACCAATGCATTGACGTTTTATGAAAAAGCGAAAAGCCTAAAACCTCAGGAAGCATATCCTCAAGATCAAATCGCTAAGATTAAGAATATACTTGCAGCATTAGATCTGGAATATAAAGGATTTATCAAACAAGGAGATGATGCTTATCGATTAGTTATTTTTCAAGATGCTATTGTTGCTTATGAAAATGCAATTGGAGTATTTCCTGATGAAGCTTACCCGAAGATGATGTTGGATAAGATTGACGAACGGATTAGACGTGAGTCGGTAGTGATTTTAGTGGCAACTCCTGAAATAATTGAAGCAGGAAAAGAAAAGCGTTATGTTTTTAAACCAATAGATTACAGAGACAGGCAAAATAATTATATTCTGATTGAAATGAAAAATGCAGCCGTTGAGCCAATACGTGCATTTATTAATTTTGGTCAAGATAGCATGAAAAATGGAGGTTATTCAGTGACATTGTTGCAACGCGATGGTTATACTAAGTATTTTGTCCGAATTGATAAACATATGCGCTGGCAAAGCAAGGATAATAATTGGATTAGTCTTTTGCCAGAAGGTGGCGATCTGGATGTTAAGTTTATTCAGATATCTCGAGATGAGAAATCAAATTAGGCAGAAAATATTAAAATTCTATTTTAATTTTTGTGATATTTTAAGGCTAGCATTGTAACCATCAATTGCTGAAGAAACAATGCCGCCAGCATAGCCTGCGCCTTCACCAACAGGAAACAAATTTTTTATTTGAATATGCTCCATGCTTACTTTATCTCGTGGAATACGTATTGGTGATGATGTTCGTGATTCAACTCCTAAGATGATAGCTTCTTCGGTATAATAACCTGACATTTTATTTCCAAAAGTTTGAAAAGCTACACTTAATCGATTACTTAAAGCAGAAGGTAATATTTCGTGAAGCGGAGAAGATTTAATTCCAGGAATATATGAAGTGATAGGTAAAGTATTAGAGAATTTTTTATTTACAAAATCAATCATTCGTTGGGCTGGTGCTGTTTGATTTTCGCCACCTGCCAAATATGCTTGATATTCCAACTCTTCTTGATACTTTATTCCAGCAAAGATTCCGTATTTTTTATAATGTAATAAATCTTCCTGCTTTATACTTACAACAATTCCAGAATTAGCAAATGGAGAACTTCTATCTGCATTCGACATACCATTAACTACAACTTGATTTGGTCCGGTTGCTGATGGAACAATTATACCTCCCGGACACATACAGAAAGAGAAAACTCCTCGGTCCTGTGCTTGACAAACCAAACTATAGCTTGCTGTTGGCAAAAGTGGATTCTTAATAGGAGAGTGGTATTGTATGGAGTTTATTAATTGTTGTGGATGTTCAATCCGAACTCCCATTGCAAAATCCTTCGCTTCGAGTATAATTCCTTTTTGATCCAATAAATGATAAATATCTCGTGCACTATGACCAGTTGCTAAAATTACTGCTTCAGCTTGATATTCATTTCCTTTGTGATCAATCACACCAATAATACTATTGTTTTTTATGATGAAATCGCTAAGCTTAGTTTCAAAATGAATTTCGCCACCACCATTCCAAATACTTTCTCGCATATTCTTAATAATTGAGGGAAGCTTATTTGTTCCAAGGTGTGGATGAGCATCAATAAGTATATCTGGATTGGCGCCATGCTGGACAAAAACTTCCAAAATCCGTTTTACATTTCCTCTTTTCGATGAACGTGTATA
>JAQIBR010000253.1 GCA_027858955.1 Bacteroidales bacterium | reverse complement strand
AATACACTATCTGAAAGAATTCTTTCTTTCTCAATTAAAAAATGATTCTCCAAGAGCGGATCGTTTTTTAATAAATATGTGGATAAACCTGCCTTGCGAACTTCTTCTTCTTTCTGATTAGAGAGATTAGTATAATAAATACTACTGATCGAAATAAAAAGGAATAAAAAGTAAGCATTTTGCCAAAAAGCTGCTTGAAAATTTCTTGAAAACAAGTAGAAAACGGACATGAAATAAGCAAATAAAAACAGTTGGTTATATTGGCTTATGAGTGATGATTGAAGAGGTAAGTAACCAAAAATAAAGGCAATAAAAAATGCAAGTAAAATAAAAAAAAGCTTGTTTTTCAGAATAACTAATACAAATTCGATAAGTTTTTTACTCAGCAAAAACCAGGATAATTGTAAAAACATCATCAGAATGAGAACCGTATAGCTATAGAAACCCATTTGAGTAATAGCCGTAATTTCCAAATTAATTTGTGAGTCGAAAACCAGACTAACTAATAAGGCATATAATCCATAGTAAAGTGCTGAAATACCTAAGAGAATTCCTGTACTAAGACTGATTTGAATTAATAGAGAGCGATTTTTGAATGCTTTCAGATTGATATTTTGGTTAAAATATAAAATACTGGAAAACAGCCAAATACTTATTAGAAATAGTTGTCCCAGCGAAGAATAAATACTAAGATTAGCATAAAGTTGAGGCTGAAATAGAGGACTCTGAAAAAGTGTAGATGGGAATCCGATCCAAACAAAAAATAACAGATATATACCACTTAAAGCACTAAATGCAAAAATCTTTGTCGTTGCAGACCCGGTCACAATTTTTGATTTACTCAATACTGTATCTACACAAAAAGCAAAAAAGACGTAGGATAATAAAAAGGCGAAAAAAAGCAGAAAAGGCATATGACTTGATGAATGCGGATCTCCTTTAAAAATAAAGGAGAATAAGAAGTTGCCTTCTATGTCGAAAATTTTATAATCACTTCTTTTTTTCGAGAGCTCCAGATGTTCTTGAATGCCATAATCTTCCAAAACATTATCGTGTAAGAATTCGTTTTGTAAGGTATAATCAACCTGTAATATTTTGACGCCGAGTAAAGTGTAATTTTGATTTGAAATGGTTTGCATTAATAACCAATGTGGGCCAATTTTTGAACAAGAAAGCATCTGCGTGAATAAGCTATCAGACTCTGGAATAAGTATATGGTTGTTTGTCCAGAATATAAGTTCGTGATTTTTGTATAGATAAAAAGCCAAATGTTCGCTTCTGTTATTTTGATCAATTAAAGCCTGTTCTTCAAATGCAATGAGGCCTTGTTCGTCAATTGTTTCATTTAGTTTTTGGAGAATGGTGGTCAGCTCTTCCGAAAAATCTAGAATTTTATATTGAAAATCAGATTGAACCTTTTCTTCGGTTTGGCTATTAGTATTGTTTATACTCAGGCTTAGACCAAGAAAAAAAAGCACAAAAAAGAAAAAAAAGCTAAAGCTTGCGACTGATTTGTTACTCATAACACGAAAATACAATTTAAAATTGATTTGATACAAAGTTCGACCCAAAATGAATTCAGAAAAAGTTTTATCTTTGCAGCCACAAAATAAGAAAATTAAAATTAAAAATATGTCCGATACAATGACGCAAATATTAGATTATAAAGTAGCCGATATTAATTTGGCGGAATGGGGTAGAAAAGAATTAGAAATTGCCGAGAAGGAAATGCCGGGATTAATGTCGATTCGTGAAAAATTCAGTAAAACAAAACCTTTGCAAGGAGCTAGAATTACAGGCTCTTTGCATATGACAATTCAGACTGCAGTTTTAATTGAGACTTTAGTGGCTTTGGGTGCTGATGTGCGTTGGGCAAGTTGTAATATCTTCTCTACTCAGGATCATGCTGCCGCAGCAGTTGCTGCATCAGGAGTGCCTGTTTTTGCTTGGAAAGGCGAAACCATGGAAGAATATTGGTGGTGTACAAATCAAGCTTTGAGTTTCCCCGACGGAAAAGGACCACAGTTGGTTGTTGACGACGGCGGTGATGCCACTTTATTGATTCACAAAGGATATGCTGCCGAAAAAGATGCCGGCGGTCTGGATGTTAAGGCTGAAAGCATTGAAGAAGAAGAGATTTTGAAGCTTTTAAAAGGAATATTGAAAAATGATAATCAAAGATGGCATCGCATAGTTGCTGATTGGAAAGGTGTTTCCGAAGAAACAACAACAGGTGTTCATCGTTTATATCATATGTTTGAAAAAGGCGAACTTCTTGTTCCTGCTATCAATGTAAATGATTCAGTTACTAAATCAAAATTCGATAATCTTTATGGATGTCGTGAATCTTTAGCCGATGGAATTAAGCGCGCAACAGATGTAATGATTGCCGGTAAAGTAGTGGTAGTTGCAGGTTATGGTGATGTTGGTAAAGGTTCTGCTCACTCAATGAGAAGCTATGGTGCCAGAGTAATTGTAACAGAAATTGATCCTATTTGTGCTTTGCAAGCTTCTATGGAAGGTTTTGAAGTGACAACTATGGAAGAAGCTGTTAGAGAAGGTAATATTTTTGTAACCACTACTGGAAACAAAGATGTAATTACTGCTAAGCATATGAGTGATATGAAAGATCAGGCAATTGTTTGTAATATCGGTCATTTCGATAATGAAATTCAGGTACCTCAAATGGAAGCTTTAACGGGTGTAGAGAAAGTGAATATCAAGCCTCAGGTTGATCGCTATAATTTTCCTGATGGTCATTCTATTTTCTTATTAGCCGAAGGACGCTTAGTGAATTTGGGTTGTGCAACAGGTCATCCAAGTTTCGTTATGAGTAATTCTTTTACTAATCAAACTTTAGCTCAAATTGATCTTTGGGAAAAACGTAATGAGTATGAAGTCGGTGTTTATCGTCTACCAAAATATTTAGACGAAGAAGTAGCTCGTTTGCATCTAGAGAAAATAGGCGTAAACTTAACTAAATTAACAAAGGAACAAGCTGACTATATTGGTGTAAAAGTAGATGGTCCATATAAAGCAGATCATTATCGCTATTAAAAAAAATAATCTTTAGTGTCCGGCTTTTTGATCAATTCAAAAAGCCGGTTTTTTTTGACCTTAATAATATTGCTTTGAGTTTTAATTCAAAACAGAATTTTTTTTGATTGTCATATTTTGGAAAAAAAAGCAATTTCGTCTGGCGATAAGCAAGAAATAAATGATTCTGAGGGTTAATTTTTGATTTAAAAAGGGCTTGTTTTATACTAATAATTAGCCCTGTATTTTTTCGAATTTTCATATCAAATATTCTAATAACCGCGATATACTTACTGGAGAGATCATCATCGATATACTGTGCCAAATTATAAGAAAACTTGAAATATTTTTTAAATATTTGTTTAAAAAGAATAAAAAAATACGATAAAACATTTTCGCAATTGCGTGTAAAAAGTTAAAAATCAGTAAATTAAATAAAAATCGTAAAAAATAAATTTGAATTTTTCAAAATTTATATTCCCTGCAAAGTCAAACATTTACCTGAAAAATCAAAGTTAATAACATTGGCTTGTTGATAATTTAAATCCAGTTTTATAAAAATCATAATTACATTTGAATTTGTAAATATAATGAGTCTAAAACGAATTTATATTTTCATATAACCACTAGAAATCGATAGTATATGGATAAAGATTTGTTCGCAAAGGTGTCATCATTAAAAGAAGAAGATAAAAAGGATGTTACATCTAATTTCTATCGGAAAATAGAAGTCGAGCGCTTCCAAAGCGAATCCTTGCTTAAGGATAAAAAAAGCACATCGACTGATTCTGATGAAAGTGATATAAATTTATCCAAGATTCCAAAATCGTATACTCATCAAGAAGTATTAGCAGCATCAACTTTATATTTTGGCGGAGACGATTTAGCGGCAAATGTTTGGATGAATAAGTATGCATTAAAGAACTCTGCAGGAGAGATTTTTGAGCAGACACCGGATGAAATGCATGAGCGAATTGCATCAGAGATAGGACGTATAGAACAGAAATATCCTGATCCTATTTCAAAGGAAACGATTTTGGGCCTTCTAAAAGATTTTAAATACATTATTCCGGCCGGAAGCCCTATGGCGGGAATAGGAAATAATTTTCAAGCATCCTCCCTTTCTAATTGTTTTGTTATTGGAAACGACGGCAGCTCTGATTCCTATGGCGGCATTATGAAAATTGACCAAGAACAGGTACAATTGATGAAGCGCAGAGGAGGCGTAGGGCATGATTTATCTCATATTCGCCCGGCAGGATCTGCTGTTAAAAACAGTGCATTAACATCTACGGGAATTGTTCCGTTTATGGAACGCTATTCAAATTCCACTCGCGAAGTTGCTCAAGATGGCAGGCGAGGTGCTTTAATGTTGAGTATTTCCGTGAAACATCCTGATGTCGAAGCGTTTATAGATGCTAAAATGGTTCAGGGCAAAGTTACCGGCGCTAATGTTTCTGTAAAAATCACGGATGACTTCATGCATGCTGTAGTGGCGGGGTCTAATTTCCATCAACAATATCCAATTGACAGTGATAATCCTAAAGTTGTAAGAGAAGCAGATGCTGTTAAAATCTGGGATAAAATAATTAATAATGCTTGGTCTTCGGCAGAACCTGGCATACTTTTCTGGGATACAATTATAAAAGAGTCAGTTCCCGATTCTTATGCCGATATGGGATTCAAAACAGTTTCTACCAATCCATGTGGCGAAATCCCTCTTTGTCCATACGACAGCTGCCGTTTATTGGCACTTAACTTATACAGTTATGTAGATAATCCATTTACTGATGAAGCTGTATTTAATTCCGAATTATTTGCTGAGCATGTCCATTATGCCCAACGCATTATGGATGATATTATCGACCTGGAGATCGAAAAAATTGACCGCATTATAGATAAAATAGAAGCGGATCCTGAAGATAAGGAGATAAAGCGAGTTGAATTGAATCTTTGGGAAAATATTAAAAGGAAAAGTATTGAAGGCCGCCGAACGGGGATTGGTATAACCGCCGAAGGTGATATGCTAGCAGCACTAAATCTTCGTTATGGTTCTGATGAAGCCGTGACATTTTCTGTAGAAGTTCATAAATTATTGGCTATCGAAGCCTATAGATCTTCAATTAATTTGGCAAAAAGCCGTGGCGCATTCCCAATTTTCAATTATGAACGGGAAGCTGACAATCCATTTGTAGGTCGAATCAGAGAAGCTGCTCCAGAAGTAATTGAAGATATGAAGAAATACGGACGAAGAAATATTGCCCTGCTTACAATTGCACCAGCGGGTAGTGTAAGTATTTGCACACAAACATCTTCAGGAATTGAGCCGGTATTTATGGTTGCATACAAACGCAGACGTAAAGTGAATCCTAACGACCAAAATGTAACCGTAAGTTTTGTAGATGAATTAGGAGACAGTTGGGAAGAGTACAACGTTTTCCATCCTAAATTTAAGGAATGGCTGAAGATTAATGGACATAGTGAGAAGGATATAAGAAAATATTCTGAAAAAGAATTGAATGTACTCATTGAAAAATCTCCATACTATAAAGCTACTTCCAATGATATTGATTGGCTTAGTAAAGTGAAGATGCAGGGTCAAATTCAGAAATGGGTTGATCATTCTATTTCAGTAACAGTTAATCTACCTGCTGATGCAACAAAAGAGTTGGTAAGTGATGTTTATAAAACAGCCTGGGAATCAGGTTGTAAAGGAATGACTATCTATCGCGATGGTTCTCGTTCAGGTGTTATGGTAGCTCAAGATAAAGAAAAAAAGTCAAATACCTTCTGTGAAACACAGGCTCCTATTCGTCCTAAGCGTCTCGATGCTGATGTTATTCGTTTCCAAAATGATTATGAAAAATGGATTGCAGTTGTTGGTCTTCTGGATGGAAAACCCTACGAAGTTTTCACTGGTCAGTCAGATGACTTTTATTTGCCCCCTTGGGTTGAAAAAGGAGCTGTAATTCGAAATAAAAAAGAAGGAGAACGTGCTCGATACGATTTTCAATTCCTCGATAAGCAAGGATATAAAGTAACATCCGAAGGCTTATCACGCACTTTTAATAAAACTTTTTGGAATTACGCGAAGCTTATTTCCGGTATTTTGCGACACGGAATGCCTTTGTATCAGGCAGTTGAATTGATTTCAAATCTAAATTTCGATAAGGAGAGCATCAATACTTGGAAGAATGGTGTAGTACGATCATTAAAGAAATATATTCCTGACGGAACTAATGCCGCAAAAAATAAATGCCCTGAATGTGGTGTAGATGAAGGACTTATATATAAAGAAGGATGTTTAACCTGTAAACTCTGCGGGTATTCTAAATGTGAATAGCAAAAACTGAAATAGGTAAATAATAATAAACTCCGAAGAATTCGCTTCGGAGTTTATTATTGACTTTAATTTTCTTCTTTCTTTTTCGAACAAGTACTACATCCAAAAAGAGCATAAATACCACAGAAGTTTAAGAGGGCAGTTAATAAGAGTATAATTGCGACTACAATAAGCACTATGCCCAAAGTTCCACTAATAACTTCGAAATAATAAAGTAAGGCAATAATTACTGCTGCTACAATTCGAATAATTTTGTCAATAACACCTACGTTTTTTTTCATTCTAATTTGTTTTTTAGGGTTTTACATATAATTTCAATGCGTTTATTTTACTGTGTAATACCGATTAGTCAACTAAATGCCGCATATTTTCACTTCGTTCAATTTGCGGTTTTGTTGATCTATCGGCATTAACTCCCGAAGATTCGGGATAAATTCAAAATTTGCTATGCGGCA
>JAQIBR010000247.1 GCA_027858955.1 Bacteroidales bacterium | reverse complement strand
ATGTTCTCGTAAGCTGATTCTAAATCGCCTAATTTAAAGTAAGTGCGAGACATTCCAAGAAAAGCTTCGATAAAACTAGCGTTTATAGCAACTGCTTTCTTATAATTTTTTAATGCATCGTCAAGCATTTCGTTATGTTCAAATGCTTCGGCTAAAAAGTAAAAAGAAACTACATCAGTATCTTCCTTATTAATAGTCTCCTTATAATGAGATATCGCTTTATCATAATTGCCCATACTAAAATAGATATTGGCAATATTAAACCAAGCTGAAGCATATTCCTCATCAATGGCTAAAACAAATTCATATGCATCGATAGCTTTTTCGCTTTCACCTAAAGAGTTATAAGAAATAGCCAGATTAAACCATGCTCCTTTGCTGTATGGATAATCATTAATGAAATTATTAAAAAATATAACCGCATCTTCTGAGCGATTAGCCATTTCGTAGCAAAGACCTATTTCGCTTAAAGTTTGATCATTATCCGGCTCCAACTCTAATACCTTCGATAGAAATTCCAAGGCTTTATCGTATTGCTCAAGATTCTCGTATTCAAAAGCTATATTGGAATAAACTTCTGTTAAATCGTGATTTTGATTTAAGGCGTGTGTAAATTCTTCAATAGCTTCACGATAATGCTCCAGCTGACTTAGTATAGAGCCTTTTGTCATATAAAAATCGGAATCACCAATATTACCAAGGTCATCAAGCAAATCCAAGCCTTTTTCAGGTTGATCAGACATAGCATAATACTGTGCCTTTTTCAATAGAAACTCATAATTCCCTGGATATTGTTCAAGAGAATATTGAATGGCTTTTATTAAGGTCTCTAAACTCCCAAATTCAAAATAATGATCAATAATAGCTGACAGCTCATCAATATCGAAAAAGAGTGATTTTCCTGATTCCAACATACGTTGAAAACGATTAATCATCTCCTTTAAAATCTCTTCAGAATAATATTCAAATTCTTCTCCCATACACTTTTTTATTCCGCTTCAAAAGTACGTATTTTTTAAAGATCATTGGAATACTATTATTCAAGCTTTTATGCACAATTTTACTGACAATTTTGATATGCTTTTCTATTGAATTATTACATATTTTAGGCATCAGATAAGCATTAACAGAGGATAATCTCGTATCTTTGCTTTTCGAAAAAAAAATTAACCTGCTTTTTAACGTGAGCTCAAATAAATACATATGACCCTTATAAAATCAATTTCAGGTTTCAGAGGAACAATTGGCGGAGAGCCAGGCACTAATCTAACTCCTGTTGATATTGTAAATTTTGCTTCAGCATTTGCTCTTTTTATAAAAGAAAAAAGCAAAAAAGAAAATCCAATTATTGTAGTTGGGCGAGATGCACGATTATCAGGAGAAATGCTTGAAGGAATTGTAAATAACACATTGGTAGCAATGGGTGTGAATGTTGTTTCTCTTGGATTATCCACTACACCTACTGTAGAAATGGCCGTTATTAATCTAACTGCCGATGGAGGAATAATTTTAACCGCAAGCCATAATCCTAAACAATGGAATGCTCTTAAATTAGTGAATGCAAAAGGCGAATTTATTTCTGCTAAAGAAGACAAATCATTATTGCAATTAATTGAAAAACAGGCATTTAATTATGCTCCTATTGATAAAATTGGAAAAATAATTACCGATAACACACAGATAGATAAGCACATTGAAAAAATCTTAGCTTTGAAATTAGTTGATGTAGATGCTATCCGTAAAGCCAATTTTAAAGTTGCTCTTGATGGAGTAAATTCTACAGGTGGAATTTCTATTCTTCCATTATTAAAAGCATTGGGAGTAAATGAAGTAGCTGATATATATTGCGAACCTACAGGAATATTCCCACACAATCCGGAACCTTTACCGGAACATCTTAGCGATTTGTCTGATCTTGTTTTAAGAGAAAAAGCCGATGTAGGATTTGCCGTTGACCCTGATGTAGATCGTTTAGCTATTATAAGCGAAAATGGTATTCCTTTTGGCGAAGAATATACTTTAGTGGCTATTGCCGATTATATTTTATCACATAAATCAGGCAATACTGTTTCTAATCTTTCATCAACTAGAGCACTTCAAAGTATTACTCAAATGCACGAAGGCTCATACTCAGCTTCTGCTGTTGGGGAAGTGAATGTGGTTAAATTGATGAAAAAGACAAAAGCAATAATTGGCGGTGAAGGAAATGGTGGTGTAATATATCCTGAACTTCATTATGGTCGCGACGCTTTAGTTGGAATTGCATTGTTTTTAAGTTTTATGGCGAAAAGAAAACAAAAAGTGTCGATGATTCGCTCCAGCTTCCCCGATTATTTTATCAGCAAGAATAAAATCAATTTAGATGATGATATGGATGTTGATAGTTTCTTATCGAAAATAGCCGAAAAGTATAAAAACGAAAGAGTATCTACCGTTGATGGTGTAAAGATTGATTTTGCAAGCGAATGGGTTCACCTTCGCAAATCAAATACCGAGGCTATTATTCGTATTTATGCCGAAAGCGACAGCTTATATAAGGCGGAACATTTAGCCGATAAAATTAAACTCGATATCGGCGAATTTTTGAAAGCCTAATACATAAGATGGATTTTATTACTATCTTTTTAATTGCCCTTGGCTTATCTTTAGACAGCTTTGCCGTTTCTCTGGCAAATGGATTATCAATAAAAAAAATAAGTGCTTGGCGAATTTTTCAGTCTACTACTAATCTCGCTCTTTTTCAGGGGATTATGCCTGTTATTGGATATTATCTTGCTGTTGGATTTCAACAAATTATCCAAGTTTATGACCACTGGATAGCTTTTGTGTTACTCTTTTTAATTGGTTCAAAAATGATTTATGAAGGCATCACTAAAAAAGAAGCAGAAAGTGAAAATGGAGGTAAATTATCTCGATTAAAGTTAGTTGCTCAAGGCATAGGAACAAGTATTGATGCATTGGCAATTGGAGTGAGTTTTGCATTTTTAGACGTTGAAATCTTTACTCCGGCACTCATAAT
>JAQIBR010000206.1 GCA_027858955.1 Bacteroidales bacterium | reverse complement strand
GCATATAACTTAAATATAGTTAATGCTCTTTAGAAACTAGCTTAAAGCCGTTTTGGAATTGCAAAATTAAGAAAATAAAAATTAAGATTTTTGTTGCATTTTAACACAGAATCTTAGCGCATTTTCTTGGTGTACTTTGCGGTAAATTATTTTATTGATTTACTCTATTTTATTCATACTGATTAGTTACATTTTTTGATTTTACTTTTTTTTATGAATTTTTGCGGATTGGTTTTTATTAAAATTAGACCAAATCGTGTTCATCAAAAACGGTGTGAACAGCATTTTCATAGTCATCGAATTTTTTACACTTTTTTAATTTTCGATAGACTTTGGTCGGCTCATCGAAAGCATTTGCAAAGTAAGTCCAGTATTCTTTTAATGCGCTCAGTAAACTTAGCTGATCGTTTTTATCCTTTCGATAAGCTAAATACAAATCATCCATAAATATTTGAAGTTGTGCTTTTGGATCATACGGCAGATCCAATCCTTTAATTCGTGCAGGTAGAAGGTGATCTTATAAGATTCCTCTTCCAATCATCACACGATTCACATTTGGGAAACGCTCTGTAAATTGCATATAATCTTCGAGAGTGAAAATATCACCATTATAAACTACTGAAGCATTTAATTTGGGCACAATGTGTTCAGATGTTTCGCATAGATTTTCCTAATAGTTTGCGTAGTAATATTTTGAAAAGGAGCAAAATATATTTTTGGGGCTTGGTTCATAGAAGGATATAACTCTAACCACAATGGAAAAAGCGATTGACTAATTGAATAATTTTTGCATCATTATTTCCAATCTCTTCCCGTAGATTTTCATCCTGAAAACTCTTTAAATAGGTGATGATGCCATCAATGGTTCTCTCATCAAACACATTGTATTTTAGATAAATGTCTTTCTGAGATTCAAGAGCCCTTGCAGATTCGAAGCAAGAAAGTGGAAGCTGATTTAAATGGCTTGCTTTTCCCTTATGTTCTGTTTTAAAGATGTTTACATTTACATAAGTTTTATCGGCAAATTCCAGAGCATTTTCCATTTCTAGTCCGTGACGTGCGGCGACTGCTAATCCGGCCAATAGTAAATATACATCGGCAGATCCATCAGGGCAGCGAAACTCTACAGTTTGTTTGCCACTAAAGTCGCGGGTGTTGATTTCTTCAAGAGGATTAGCATGTTTTAGCATATCCTTTTGCCCCGTCCACCCAAGAGGAACTCTTACCAAAACAGAGCGATTTCTGTCGCCCCAACAAATTTTTGTCGGCGCCTCTTGATTTGGCACCAAACGGAAATAGGATGTTGGGTTTGTATTTCCGAAAGCTGTTAATGATGGAGCTAAATCTAAATATCCGGCAATGGCTTTTTTTGCAATAGTACTAATTTTGCCGCTTTTGATCATTTGATTTACGCCATCTTTCATAAGACGTGTATGAATGTGCAATCCGCTACCAGCTTTACCAACTGTTATTTTTGGAGCAAAAGTTATCGTTACCCCATAGCGATGTGCTAAAGTACGTAATGTCCATTTGGCAATGACTAATTGGTCAGCGGCATCTTCAAGATTGCTTGGCCTTAGTTCGATTTCATTCTGTTCGTATTCTAAGTTGCCAACCGTAAAATTACCAACTTCCGAATGTCCGTATTTAATGTTTCCCCCAATGGAAGAAATAGTTAGCATAGCTTCTCTTCTTAAATCTTCCCATTTTGTAAATGGTGAGCTTTCGTGATAACCGCGCTGATCGTCTGTAACAAAATAGGGTTCTTTTTCGCTGATAACGTAATACTCCAACTCGCCCATAACTTCAAAATCTAATCCTGTTTTTTCCTGAAGTTGTTTGTGTGCTTTTTGCAATATATTTTCTGGCGCACCACCAAAAGGATTTCCGTTTTTATCGTAAAAGGAACAAAGAATATCAAGAGTCGGGATATCGGAAAATGGATTTAAAAATGCTGTCCTAAAACGAGGGATAACATATAGATCGCTATTTCCGGCTTCAATATATGGGAATAAACTGCTACCATCAACTCTTTCGCCGGTTAATAGCACTTCTTCAATTTGATCTAGATCGCTTACAACAAAATTGAGGGTTTTTAATCGACCATCTCCACCTACATATCTAAAATTTAGCATTTCAATATGTTGTTCTTCAATGTATTGTAAAATATCTTTAAGGGTAAATTCTCTTGGATACTTTTTGAAAAACTGAACCAGAGGATTGGGGCTAAGAGAAAAATTAGTAGTCATACAATTTTTTTAGGTAAGGTTATTTATTTCACAAAGGTCTTAAAATCTGTTTGTTTTTTAATAGAAATTTACAAAATATATTTTCTTTTCAAAATGATTCTTATGGGGAAACTAATTTTCTTTACAATCTGGCTTAAATTCTGCTTGAAAAGTTATATGTTGAATCGAAAATTGTTTTTTTAACATCTCTTCAACCGTCGAACAAATAATGTTAGTTTCGGCTAAACTTAAATTGTTGGAAAAAGAAAGATGTGCTTCCAAATGTGTTTGTGTATCATTGAGTGCCCATAAATGAATATGGTGTATATTTTGAATTTTTGAAAATTTAAGGACTTCTATTTTTATTAATTCAGTATTTAATTCGGCAGGTGCAAAAAGCATTAATATTTTAAGAGCATCGCTTAAAATTTTCCAACTGTTTACAATTAGATAAACAGCAATTATAACAGTCAAGAGAGGATCTATCCAATACAGTGGCCAAAAGGACATTATTATTCCTCCTAAAACCACGACTATAGAAGTTAGCATATCAGTAAAAAGATGAAGGTAAGCAGATCGGATATTTAAACTAGTTTTGGCATCTTTCGAAAGCAAGAGTACACTTATTCCGTTAATAATAATACTCAACATCCCAAGGCCAATTACCCAAGAAGTTTGGACAGAAACAGGATTGTTAAATCGCTCAATAGCTTCTTTGATTAAGAAAAAAGAAACAGCCAGCAAACTTGCCGCGTTAATAAATGCTGCCATAATTTCGGCACGTTTATAACCAAAAGTTCTCTTATTATCAGCTGGTTTATGTGAGAGTTTATGCGCAAACCAACTAATTATAAGTGAGATGACATCGCTAAAATTATGCAAGGCATCAGTTAAAAGCGAAAGACTATTGGATATTAAACCTCCAATTATCTGAGCAATTGTTATGGCAAGATTTAGAATAATTGACAAAAACAATTTTTTCCCTTGCAGGGAATTATTGTGTTGATGATTTCCCATTCGACAAAAATAATATTTTTGATGATGATAGTAAATATTTATATCAAAAGAGGAAAATTTCTATCTTTCTACAGTAGTATTTTTTGTTACCTTTACTTGATTTTTACGTCAACCATAAAAGCCATTTTTATGATAAAACTGAAGCTATTAAGAGAGAGTTTAATATTTGCCTTTAATGAACTGATAGTAAATAAAGTACGAACATTTTTGTCGCTACTAGGTATTACTATTGGTATTTTTTCTGTGATCGCGGTTTTTACTATTTTCGATTCTATGGAAATTTATCTACGCGACAGCATCAATTCTTTAGGAAGCAATGTATTGTTTGTGCAGAAATGGCCATGGATGGAAAACGATTTGGAATGGTGGAAAATTATTAATCGTGATGAGCCTTCGCTTGATGATTTAGATGCAATAAATCGCAGAAGCGAATTAATGGTTGCTGCTTCTTTTATGACTGGCACTCAGAAAACGCTAAAAAACGACAATAATAGTATGGAGAATATTCGTATTGATGGTGTTTCTTACGATTATCCAAAAATTATGAGTCTCGAAATAGAAAGCGGTCGCTATTTTACCGAATTGGAAGCTAATAATGGAAGGGGTGTCGCGCTTATTGGCACTACTGTGGCTGAAAATCTATTCCCCGGTGAAGATCCAATTGGAAGAAATATTAAAGTCGGGGGTTATAAAACCTATGTTATCGGAATAATGAAAAAGAAAGGTGATGATGCGTTTGGAAATTCGCCAGATGAAACGCTTCTGGTACCTATTAATTATATGCGTAATTTTTTGAATCTTCACCGCACAGGAGGCAACACAGTAGCTGTTATGGCTAAATCCAACGTTACAAATGATCAACTAAGAGATGAGTTAACAGGAATTTTAAGATCAGCTCACCGAATAAAACCTGGAGAAGAAAACGATTTTGCGATTAATGAAACAGATGTTATTAGCAAGGGATTCGATGTTTTCTTCGCTATTATTGGAACAATTGGATGGGTTATAGGCGGATTTTCCTTATTGGTAGGTGGATTTGGTATTGCTAATATTATGTTTGTTTCGGTAAAAGAACGTGTTAATATTATCGGAATTCAAAAAGCAATGGGAGCAAAGAATTATTTTATTCTTTTCCAATTCTTGTTTGAAGCCATTTTTCTTGCACTGATTGGAGGTATTTTAGGTATAATAATCGTACTGCTTATGGTAGTAATTGTTAACGCGGTTTTCGATTTTGGCATGGTACTTACTATGGGAAATATTATGCTTGGTGTTCTGGTTTCTTCAGGAATAGGATTATTAAGTGGTTTTTTACCTGCTAATCAGGCATCCAAACTCAATCCTGTTGATGCAATGCGCTCCCTAAGCTAAGCTTTGTTATAGACAATTTTTCTCAAAAAGTTCGCTCTATTTTCGTATTTTTGCCGGCACAATTCAATTAATGAAATTATGGCAGACGATAAGAAAATTATATTCTCAATGGTGGGTGTTTCTAAGCAATTTGGCCCAAGTAAAAAGGTTTTAAAAGACATTTATTTATCTTTTTATTATGGTGCTAAAATTGGCATTATCGGATTAAACGGCTCTGGAAAATCTTCCCTCCTTAAAATAATTGCAGGTACTGAAAAACCCACTCAGGGAGATGTTGTTTTTTCGCCAGGATATCGTGTGGGAATGCTCGAACAGGAACCTTATCTCGATCCAACAAAAACCGTTAAAGAGGTAGTTGAAGAAGGTGTTGCCGAAACAGTTTCTTTGCTAAAAGAATATGAGGAAGTAAACAATCGTTTTGCCGAACCAATGACCGATGATGAGATGACAAAGCTTATCGATCGGCAAGGTGAACTTACGGAACTTCTAGATCATCAAGATGCTTGGGAGTTAGATAGCAAACTAGAAAGAGCGATGGATGCATTGCGCTGTCCTCCTTCTGAAGCAAGCGTTAAGAATTTGAGTGGTGGCGAAAAAAGACGAGTTGCTTTATGTCGATTATTGCTCTCAGAACCTGAAATTCTTTTACTCG
Source organism: Bacteroidales bacterium (assembly GCA_027858955.1). Lineage (GTDB taxonomy): Bacteria > Bacteroidota > Bacteroidia > Bacteroidales > UBA12170 > UBA12170. Next base: position 6,722 of record JAQIBR010000206.1, on the reverse strand, counting down.
ATGAACCTACCAACCATTTAGATGCAGAATCTATTCAATGGCTCGAAATGCATTTGCAACAATATAAAGGAACTGTAATAGCGGTTACTCACGATCGTTATTTCTTAGATAATGCTGCCGGTTGGATACTCGAACTCGACCGTGGTGAAGGTATTCCCTGGAAAGGAAATTATTCTTCCTGGTTAGATCAGAAAACCACTCGTCTTTCAATGGAAGAAAAAACAGCAAGCAAAAGACGAAAAACTCTTGAGCGAGAACTGGAATGGGTAAAAATGGCACCAAAAGCTCGGCATGCAAAATCTAAAGCTCGATTGAAAGCTTATGACAGTTTATTAAATCAAGATGAAAAACAGCAAGATGAAAAGCTTGAAATATATATCCCTAATGGTCCTCGATTAGGAAATCAGGTAATAGAATCTAAAGGAGTTTCAAAAGCATTCGGAGACAAACTCTTATTCGAAAATCTTGAATTTCAGTTACCACCTAATGGAATAGTTGGAATTATAGGACCAAACGGTGCAGGAAAAACAACTTTGTTTCGATTAATCATGGGAATGGAAACTCCAGATAAAGGAGAATTTAGTGTCGGCACAACCGTTAAAGTAGGTTATGTTGATCAAGATCATCAAGAAATTGATCCTGAAAAGTCAGTTTGGGAAGTCATTACCGAAGGCAATGAAAATATTCAATTGGGAACAAGGACAATGAATAGTCGTGCTTATGTTTCACGTTTCAATTTTAGCGGAACAGATCAAAGCAAAAAAGCGGGCGTGCTTTCCGGCGGAGAGAGAAATCGCATGCATATGGCGCTTACATTAAAACAAGAAGCCAATGTTTTATTGCTCGATGAGCCAACAAACGATATTGATGTAAATACATTAAGAGCCCTAGAAGAAGGTTTGGAAAATTTTGCCGGCTGTGCTGTAATAATTTCACATGATCGCTGGTTTTTAGATAGAGTTGCAACTCATATTTTAGCTTTTGAAGGAAATTCGCAAGTATATTGGTTTGAAGGAGCGTATTCGGAATACGAAGAAAATAAGAGAAAACGCCTTGGCGATAAAGGCCCGGAACGTATTCGCTATAAAAAACTAAAAGCGGATTAACACTATTTATTTATCGTAATAATCTTGATAACTTGATTGAAGAATTGCTTTTCCGTGTTTTTTAAGCTTATCTAAGTGCAAACCTTTTTCTTCTAAATATCTTGAAAATTGAGCATCGTATATAATTGTTGAGCTGTCTTTTACTAATCCATATCCATAGCTAAATGAATAATATGCAAAGTTATCGTTTCCCTTCTCAAATAAATTATTACTCCATTTAAATTCATCGCTATTCATATTCATTTGAGACAATAGAGTTTTTGCAATATCTGTCTGATTTCCATACGAATGAATTACAGTATCAGTAACACTTAATGCTCCGCCTATCCACAACATTGGAATATGAAACGCTTCGGGACTAAAATATTTTGAGTTTTTTGGCAATCGATGTCCATGATCTGCAACAATAATAAATAAGGTGTTGTCCCAGAGCCTACTTTTTTTCATATTTGATATGAAATTGCCTAATGATTTATCTGCATAATTATGGGAATTTAAAAATTTAGACTCTTCATCATTATCTTTTATTAAAGGCTCGATTGGTATTTCAAAAGGTTCATGACTGCTTAAAGTAAACATCGAGTAGAAGAATGGCTCATTGGCCTGCATTATTTTATCTTCTAGTTTTTTATAAACAACGTGGTCGTGAGCACCCCATTTTGAATTCATATCTTCTTCTGAAAAATTCTTTTTACTTTCAATAAAAGAGTAATCTCCGGTAGCTAAGTATGATTTTAACCTAAAAAACTCAATTTCACCACCATAGAAAAAGGCCGATTCATAATTTTCTTTTGCCAGAGCTTTAGATATATGTGGCAATTTTGATGCTTTTGCTATTTTATTTATTATTGATTTCCCTGGAATTGTTGGGTATCCACTGAAAAGAGCAACCAAGCCTTTATCTGACCTATCTCCATTAGCATAAATATTATCAAAAAAGATGCCTTCATCTATTAAACTATTAAATTCCGGAACAACTCCATTTTCGTTAAGAAGCTTATACGTAAAGCTTTCCCAGATAATAAATACGATATTAGGTCTTTCATTCTTTAAAACTGAAAGAGATGAATTTTCTTGAGAATATAATTTTGTTAAAATACTTTCAGCAGCACTGTTTTCCATAAAAACATAGGGATTGGCATCGTCTTGTTCAAATACTACAGTATCAAAAAAGTTCCAGGCATAATTAATAGCGGCTTGATTTGCAAAATTATTATTAGAAAAGCAAACAGTACTTTGATTCATTGGACTTAGGCCAAAACCTCCTCTTATAGGAATAAATAAAAATGCAGTTAACAATAAAAATGCAGATGCTTTCCAAAAAAATTCCTTATGAATACCATCTATCTTCTTATGAATAAACTTATTATAAATAAATAGAAATAAAATAGATTGAAATAAAAACAGAAAAACCAATAATAATATTGGCGATGCCAATGATGATGCAATCACTTCAGTCGGTGAGTCAAGATATTTCAATATACTAACGTCTATTTTATAACCCCAAACTCTGAATAATTCCAAATCCAGTACAAATAATAAGGAGGTAAAAAACAAACATAAATAAGTATATACTTTTAGTATAGTGCAGATAATGCGAGTGTTAAATATTGAAATAGTTAATAATAAAAAAGGAATGAAAGACAAATATCCTGCAAAAGACATATCCATTTTTAATCCATAAATGAATATGTTTATAAACGTGTTAAAGTCTAATTCTGAAGTACTATCAAATTGATAGAGCATGAAGGTTAATCTTGCTAGTTGAAAAAATACTATCCAAAAAACGAAATAATAGAATGAGAAAATCAATCTCTTTTTCATAGGCCTAACAAATTGCTAAAGTCATAATAGAATAGAAATACAAGCTTGCTTACAAGTCTAAAAGTACAAATAATTATCTCAGTAATATGACTAAATATTATTTTTTCCAAATTACTTCATTGAAGATGTGACGGCTATACGTATGTATTTTAACTATATTGAAACTTGACATCAACGGTTAGTATTTAAATTAATCAAAATCGAATTTTTATTTAAACAAAGTCGAAATAAGGTTAATTGAGTGATGGTAGTTTTTTCTACTAATGTAAAAAAATGAAAAATGATAAGGTTTTGTAATCTCTCATAACCTCGCAAATTATCGGCCTGAATAATATTTAAAACCTTATATTCAGCTTTTTAACCTACTATATAACTAATTACAAAATGTTGATATTCAGTAGCTACAAATTACCATTTTATTCACTCTTTTTGCTGTAATAAATAATATAAACTAGGATAATGAATAGCCACAAAAGTGGCTAAATTTGAATAGCCGTGGGCGTAGCCCACGGAAGAATGAAAAGTGAGCTTACAACCCTGAAAGGGTTGAATATGAATATATTAAGAGTTCAACCCTTTCAGGGTTGTGGTTTTGATTTAATTTCTTTTCCACTGGTGAAACCAGTGGCTATTCACGTTTTATCCCTTTAGGATAATTTATTGACTTTTCGGAGTGGAACTCAGCCATTCAAATAATAAAATTTGGTTTGTAATTGACATAATCTATTGCGATGTTAGGTTTCAAAAATAATCCTGTGGACTAGTAGTGAAGTCAGTTCTTACAAGGTTATTATATTCGATTTTCATACCTAAATGTAACAAAATAATTTCTATTTTATTATAGCCATCAAAATAATATTTAACCCTGAACTCCTCACCAAATCATTATATCAAAGAATGGAATTTCTGCTACTTTTGACAAACAACTTTAATCCATATGATAAATTCTAATTCGGCAATAGCATTATATGGCCTTCAGGATATTCCTCTCGATCTCTAAGTAAAATCTATAGAATTAGGCATTAAGTTAATACTTGTCTCAAATCTAGTAGGGAATAACAATCTTGGCTCTCAAGTACGCGACTTAGTAAATAGCACTTCGGCATTAATAATTTTTAAAGCCGATGAAGAGTTGCATACTATTGTTCAGTTTTATTTTGCAGCAAATAAAAGAGTGTTTTTCATTTCTGATGAGGAAAACAATTCACTTTTGCCAAAAGGAGTAAAATTCTTAGCAAAAGCAGAAGATGTATTAAATGAGCTATTGAGAGAGAAGGAAAAAACGATTATTGAAAGCAAAATAGGAAAATTTGAAATTCGATTCAATTCTTTTGGACTCACCTATATGAAAATAACTAAACAGGAAGTCTTGACTGAAAATCCAAGTAAACAAGCCATCAAAGTGCAGTCTCAACTGGAAAGATATTTTGGAGGTTCAATTAAAAACTTTAGTCTTAAAGTTTGTTTAAAAGCGACTGATTTTCAACGAAAAATATGGAATGAGCTGACAACAATTCCTTACGGCCAAACTATTTCTTATGGGGAATTGGCATCGAAAGTTGGAGATACAAATGCTTTCAGAGCAGTTGGATTGGCAATCAGCAAGAATCCAATATGGATTATAATCCCTTGTCATCGTGTTCTAAGCAAAGATGGCGATTTGACAGGTTATGCAGGCGGTTTAAAGCTGAAACAATTTTTGCTTGATCTTGAATCGAAACAAATGAGTTTGTTTTAGAAGTTTTTGTTCCGAGCTTTTCTAAAAAATCAAGTCCAATTTTCATTTCTGCTTTTTTTTGGTGCAATTTAGTGCCTTGGTGTTTTGGTGGCCAATTTTTTTTTCGCCACAAAAGCACAAAAACACCAAAAAGGCTCTAAAATATTTAAAATCTTACAGGCCAAAATAAATTCAATTCCGTTACATTTGCATCGCTAAACTATATCTAATGCTTAAGTATACTGTTTCCTTATTTTTACTTGGTTTTATAATTTTATTTATCTCTTGCAATTCACCTTCTAAAAAGGCTGAGGTTGCTATAGAAGAAATTGAACTTCCTAAACCTGTTTTACTTTTTGATATTCCAATCGATTCTTTTTTGATTGAAAAAGAAAAAGTTAAACGCAATCAAAATCTATCGGACATTTTACTCAAACAAAATGTATCATATGCTCGTATTGCTCAATTGGTCGAAATAGCAAAACCTATTTGCGATGTTCGTAAAATGAAAGCTGGAAACAATTATTATCTTTTCAAGGATTCTGATTCATTGCAGCGTTTACGATATTTCGCCTATGAAAAAAACCGTGTTGAATATGTTGTTTTTGATTTGAATGATACAATAAGAGCCACCGCCGGCAAAAAAGAAATAAATAGAGTACTTGATACTATAGAAGGAACTGTTACATCTTCTATGTGGAATGCAATGGTCGATAATAATGCTAACCCTGAGTTAGCAAATGAATTATCCGATATTTATAGTTGGACTATCGACTTTTTTGGAATACAAAAAGGCGATACATATCGTATTTTTTACGAACAACTTGTTGTGGATGAAGATACTTTTGGTATTGGAAAAGTTTTTGCTGCTAGATTTAATCATCTTAAAACTGATTATAATGCATATTATTTTGTACAACCTGATAGCTTTCCCGGCTCTGTGGGAGAATATTTTGATGAAGAAGGAAAAAGCCTTAGAAAAACATTTTTAAAAGCGCCTTTGAAATTTAAGCGGGTTAGCTCGCGCTTTTCAAATAGTCGAATGCATCCCATCTTAAAAATCAGACGCCCGCATCATGGTGTTGATTATGCTGCTAATTCAGGAACGCCAGTTTATACAATTGGCGATGGTGTTGTAGCAAAAAAAGCATTTCAAAAAAATGGCGGAGGCAATTATATTACCATCAAGCATAATGGCACATATTCTACTACTTATATGCATTTAAGAGGATACGCAAAAGGCATGTATGTTGGAAAAACATTACAACAAAGTGATTTGATTGGTTATGTAGGTCAAACAGGTTTGGCAAGTGGGCCACATCTCGATTTTAGGGTATTTAAAAATGGACAGGCTATTGATCCGCTAAAAATGAAATCTCCTTCAGCAAAACCTGTTGATTCGCTTTATTTGGAAGATTTTTATCGCTTAAGAGATAGTTTGAATAAGGTTCTTTATACTAAATGATCGGAGACCGCTTCAAAACCATGTTTTTTATTTTAGAAGTTTCGCGACTTACAGTAAATCTAAAACTTGTAGTGAGTAAAATCGAACTATCATTATTCGGTGTTCTTTGTTCGATATTTATTTTAGTATAGACCTAATATACAAGCTGTTATATAAAGTTGTCATTGGTATCCGTCGTTTGATGGAGAAGAATATTATCGTGCTTAATATCAATATTATATGAGATCTTTCGCTTCGCTCAAGATGACAAAACATGGTTTTGCAAATGCCTCGATCCGTCAAAATTTGCTTTATGGCATTTTGAACTACAATTGGTATAATATCGATCTGTAGCTCGAGTGGATGTACTTTTTTAAAAATGAGACTTCTCACTTCGTTTGAAATGACAAACTGCATTTTTGTTATGAAATAGAGTTTTTAGATGAATGATTACTTAAAGCTCTGAAAGAGCTGAATTTCAATAGCCGTGGGTTTTCAACCCACGGTCCTGATCAAGATTGAAAAAACAGCCCTGAATGGGCTGAATTTCAGTATTTTGAAATTATTTAATGCATTTGAAATTTATGTATTCCCGAAAATATTCTTTTTTTATATTCATTTATATTATCGT
>JAQIBR010000160.1 GCA_027858955.1 Bacteroidales bacterium | reverse complement strand
TTGGATTTTCTATGAATGATTTTAGTCATAATCTTAATTTTGAACCTGCTCGTAAATTAGTAAAGCATATTGTAACTCAAGTTCTTGAAAACGGTTTGAAAGAAGGTATTTGTCTTAATGTGAATTTTCCAGTAACAGAAATAATAAAAGGCATTAAAGTAACTCGTCAGGCTGATGCTTGTTGGCGCGAAGAATTTGATAGTCGGATAGACCCAAGAGGTGGAAACTATCATTGGCTTACAGGTAGGTTTGTAAATCGCGATAATGGAAATGAAAACGATATTAAGGCGATGACCGAGGGATATGCTTCAGTAGTTCCCGTAAAAATAGATTTCACAGCCTATGATCAAATTGAAGATTTGAAGTATTTAGAGCAAAATTAAATCGGATAATAAATGTTCAAAGTTTCTAAATATAAATTATGAAGTATTACATAATTGCTGGAGAAGCTTCAGGCGATTTACACGCATCCAATCTCATTCGTGCTTTAAAAAAGGAGGATAGTGAAGCTGAATTTCGTGCCTGGGGCGGCGATTTGATGGCTGAACAAGGTGCTAAAATTGTAAAGCATTATCGCAATTTAGCTTTTATGGGACTTATCGAAGTGTTGGTTAATCTTCAAGCAATCATTAAAAATATCCGTTTTTGTAAAAGTGATATTCTAAACTGGCAGCCCGATGTGTTAATTCTTGTTGATTATCCGGGTTTTAATCTTCGAATTGCAGAATTTGCTCATCATCAAGGAATTAAAGTAATTTATTATATTTCGCCTAAAGTTTGGGCCTGGAAAAAGTCGCGTGTTTATACCATAAAAAAGCATGTCGATAAAATGCTGATTATTCTCCCTTTCGAAAAAGATTTCTATGCTAAGTACAATTATCCGGTCGAATATGTCGGGCATCCGCTTTTGGATGCCTTACCAACAGAGATCGCCGATAATGAATTATTCAGAAAAGAAAACGGCCTAAATAATAAGCCAATTATAGCGATACTTCCGGGAAGTAGAAAGCAGGAGATTAAAAAAATGCTTGAAGTGATGATTGAGATGATTGATGATTTTACTGATTATCAGTTTGCTATTGCAGGAGCTCCATCAATAGACGACAAGCTTTATCAAACAATTTTAAAAGATAAGAAAGTTGTTCTTATTAAAGATAAAACGTATCAATTATTGAATGCTTCTGCGGCAGCCTTGGTTACATCAGGAACTGCAACTCTCGAAACCGCTTTACTTGGAATACCACAAGTTGTTTGCTATAAAGTGAATAGCATCACCTATCATATTGGAAAGCAATTTGTTGATGTTCCATATATGTCGTTGGTAAACTTAATTATGGAAAAAGAAGTTGTAAAAGAATTGTTGCAAGATGAATTTTCAGTCGCCAATTTAAAAATCGAGTTAAGTACAATTCTTTTCGATTTTGGAAGAAGAGAAGCGATTATAAACGATTATAAGGAAATGAAATCCAAATTGGGCAAAGGTGGTGCTTCGACTAAAGCAGCATGTGAAATCGTTAATTTTCTACAGGGCTTTGAATAATTCTAAATATTATTACAGGGCAACCATATTTCGTATATTTGTAAATTACATATCTAAAATAAGAGAATGAGTTCAGAAAGTAATGTGCCAAAATGGTCGGATAAGTATATGATTGGAATACCTGATGTGGATTTCCAACATCAGTACTTTTTAAGATTAATACAAAGACTGGAAAAAAGATTTGAGTCAGGGATGGATTCACATATAACATTAAGGCACTTCAATGAAATCTTAAAGTATGCTGATTTTCACTTTCAAAGCGAAGAAAATCTGATGTTGATGTATAATTATCCGGGTTACCAGACACATCATAACCTGCATATAGATTTGCTTGACGAAATTGGAACCACAATATATTATTACCAATTAAAAAAGAAAAGTACCACTGAAGTAATCGAAATGCTTGTTAAATGGTTTTTAGATCACACAGTTGAAGAGGATATAAAATTTGGAGATTTCATGAAAGATAGTAATATGGTTATTAAAGATTAAAATCTTGCTTCTATCTAGTTAAATTGAATTTATTAAACACAAACGTAATTTTTATAAAAAACCCTAAATATATTATAGAATATGAAAAGAATTACATTGATATTTAGTGCTTTAGTATTGCTTTTTACTACGGCCTGTAATCAAAAGCAAGAGGCATCGCAAAACATTATTGGTAAGCATATGCTTACTTTAGAGTCAGACATTATGACTCCGGAAATCTTATGGGCATTTGGTCGGGTTGGAGATGTACAGGTTTCTCCCGATAATTCAAAAATTCTTTATGGCGTCAGCTATTATTCCATAGAAAAAGATAAAAGCAATCGTGAATTATTTTTAATGGATATTGACGGCGAAAATAAGCGACAAATTACTAATACGGCCGGAGGTGAATATGCTGCTGTTTGGCGCCCTGATGGTCAGCGTATCGGATATATGAGTGCAGCGTCAGGAAGTATGCAATTATGGGAAATGGATGCAGATGGAGCAAATCCCCGTCAGGTTTCTGATGTGGAAGATGGAATTTCCGGCTTCCTTTATGCTCCCGACTTGTCAAAGGTTCTATTTACCAAAGAAGTAAAAGTTTATGAAACCGTTAAAGATGCAAACCCCGATTTAGATAAAACAAGCGGACGTCTTATGACAGATTTAATGTATCGTCATTGGGACAGTTGGGTAGATTCATTCTCTCATGTTTTTATTGCCGATTATGAAAAGGGTAGCTTAGGTGAGCCGATTGATATTATGGACGGCGAGCCTTGGGATGCTCCATTAAAACCATTTGGCGGAACAGAGCAAATTACTTGGTCTCCTGACAGTAAAACAATTGTTTATACTTCGCGTAAACTAGAAGGAATGGCGTATTCTGTCAGTACTAATTCTGATCTATATTCCTATAATATAGAAACCGGCCAAACAAGTAATCTTACCGAAGGAATGTTCGGCTATGATATGAATCCCAGCTTCTCTCCTGACGGAATTTTAATGGCTTGGGAAAGCATGGAACGCAATGGTTATGAATCAGATAAATCTCGTTTGTATATCATGAATATGGTAAACGGTGAAAAAACGTATTATACTAAAGATTTTGATCAAAATGCAAATGGATTAAGCTGGTCGGCAGATGGAAAATCGATCTATTTTATAAGCGATTGGCATG
>JAQIBR010000138.1 GCA_027858955.1 Bacteroidales bacterium | reverse complement strand
CATATTGGCTCATCTTATTTTGGAAAAGATGAAGATGCAGGTGAGTTACAGGCAATTCATCTTTCGCTTACCGGCGTTAGAGCATTGTTTGCTCCTCTGATTGGTGTATTGTTTTATGAGCTTTTTGGATATACAATTACTTTTGGAATTGCAATAATTTTATTAATCAGTGCCATTTTGCTAATGATGTGGTCTTATAAAAAAGATACAGTTTAGCTTCAAAGAATATTTAAGGAATTTTTAGTCTAAATTTATTTTCTAAGCTCAAAATTAGCTCCCAAATAAACTTTACGTACATGCGGATCGGCCGCAAGCTCTTCTGCAGTTCCAGTTTTAAGAACAGATCCTTCGAAAAGCAAATAAGCACGATCTGTAATTTTTAAAGTTTCATGAACATTATGATCTGTAATTAAAATCCCGATATTTTTTTCGCGAAGTTTCGACACTATAGCCTGAATATCTTCTACGGCAATTGGATCAACTCCGGCAAAAGGTTCGTCGAGAAGAATGAAGTTTGGATCCATTGCTAAAGCTCGTGCAATTTCTGTTCGTCTTCTTTCGCCACCCGATAACTGAATGCCTTTACTTTTACGAATATGTTGCAAGCCAAATTCATCGAGTAATGAATTTAATTTGTCTTTTTGTTCTGTCTTGCTAAGTTTTGTAAATTCTAGAACCGAAGATAAATTATCTTCAATACTCATACTACGAAATACTGAAGCTTCTTGTGCCAAGTATCCGATACCCAATTGGGCTCTTTTGTACATTGGTTCACTTGTGATCTCCATATCGTTTAAAAAGACTTGTCCGGAATTAGGCTTAATTAAACCTACTATCATATAAAATGATGTAGTTTTGCCAGCTCCGTTGGGCCCAAGTAAGCCCACAATTTCACCCTGTCGCACTTCAATACTAACGTCTTTTACAACTGTTCGTTTACCGTATTTTTTTATAATATTTTCAGTTCTTAATAGCATCTTTAGTTCTAATTATAAAATTCCTTCTTTTAATATATCATGTAAATGCAATACGCCCATATATTTATTATTCTGACAAACAGGCAATTGTGTAATATTATTGCTGCGCATCAAATTTAAAGCATCTACCAAAAGCGTATCATCACTTATTTGCTTTGGATTTTGACTCATGATTTGATTCGCATTTAGCTGGTCAATTTGTGTGCTCATATTGAGCATTCTGCGTAAATCACCATCTGTAATTATTCCGACTAATTTTTCACCATCAAGTACAGCAGTTGCTCCCAAGCGTTTTGACGTCATTTCAATGATAACATCCTGAATAGATGCGTCAGTTTGAACCTGTGGTTTTTCGTTTTGCAGAATTATATCCTTAGCCTGAAGGTATAATTGTTTTCCTAGCGCTCCTCCAGGATGTATCTTTGCAAAATCAGCAGTAGTAAATCCTTTCAGTTCTAATAAACATACTGCCAGTGCATCACCCATAACCAATTGAGCGGTTGTACTTGAAGTTGGAGCCAAATTATTTGGACAGGCTTCTTTCTCAACGCTTGCATTCAAAATATAATCGGCCTGTTTGGCTAAATAAGAATCTGTATTTCCAATAAGGGCAATAATGGTATTCCCAAATCCTTTTATGAGTGGAATCAACACTTTTATTTCAGGAGATTCTCCGCTTTTTGAAATGCAAAGTACGATATCGTTTTTGCGTATAATGCCTAAATCGCCATGTATTGCATCAGCCGCATGCATAAATATTGCAGCAGTACCAGTAGAGTTCAGTGTAGAAACTATCTTATTAGCAATGTTGGCACTTTTTCCAATCCCGGTAATTATTAAACGACCGCTTGAATTAGCAATGCAATGTACAGCTTGTTCAAACGTATCATCTATATAAAATGACAGTTGCATAATCGCAGAAGCTTCTTCTTCGATAGTACGAATAGCAATTTGTTTAATATCGATTATATTATTCAAAATAGTTGTTTTGATTTACAAAGATAAATTCTTTTTAGAAGCCGACATTTTTCTTTTGATAAAATTGAGCAATCGATGAAAATGATAATAAAAGTACTATGTGAAATTATACTGGTTTTTTATGAAATTTTATATGTTAAAGCAGAAAAAAATTCGTACCTTCGCGCGCATTTTGAGGGGATTACAGCTGCGGAACATTGAAAATTCTTTGTTGTAATTGACAAATATTTTTATTATATTTGTTTTGAACAATTTATTAGAAAAATAGGGATAACTATAAATAAAACACTTTTTAGCCATATGGGGGTTGTGTTTTGTTGAGTAAAAAATATAATAATGTCATTAGTTAGGGATAAATATTCACTCACAGAGTTATTAAAAAAAATTTTTGGTTTCGATACCTTTAAGGGGAATCAAGAACCAATTATTGATAGTTTATTAGATGGTAGAAATGTATTCGTAATTATGCCGACAGGCGGAGGCAAATCGATGTGCTATCAGTTGCCGGCATTGAGTAACAAAGGAACAGCAATAATTGTTTCGCCTCTAATTGCTTTAATGAAAAATCAGGTTGATGCCATTAGGAATTTTGGTGCAGATGAAGGCATTGCACATGTGATGAATTCTTCTTTATCAAAAACCGAGCTAAGTATTGTAAAAGCGGATTTGGTTAGCGGGAAAACCAAATTATTGTATGTTGCTCCCGAGTCATTAACAAAGGAAGAAAATGCAGAATTTCTAAAACAAATCGACATTTCTTTTTATGCTATAGATGAAGCTCATTGTATTTCGGAGTGGGGCCATGATTTCCGTCCTGAATATCGTCGCTTGCGCCCCATTATAGATACTATTGGTCATGATGTACCTGTGATGGCTCTTACAGCTACTGCAACTCCAAAAGTTCAGCAAGATATATTAAAAAACCTTGGTATTGAAGATGCCGATGTGTATAAATCTTCATTTGATCGACCTAACTTATATTACGAAATAAGACCTAAAACCGGAGATGTTAATAAAGATATTATTAGGTATATCAAGACACAACCGGGCAAATCGGGAATAGTATACTGCCTCAGCCGTAAGAAAGTGGAGGAGATTGCTGAAAATTTACAAGTTAATGGCATAAAAGCATTGCCTTATCATGCAGGGCTTGATGCAAGTACAAGGAAGAGAAATCAGGACATGTTTCTGATGGAAGATGTTGATGTAATTGTTGCTACTATTGCCTTTGGAATGGGAATAGATAAACCCGATATTCGATATGTTATTCATCACGATATACCAAAGAGTATTGAAGGTTATTATCAAGAAACTGGCCGATCTGGTCGAGACGACGGCGAAGGTAATTGCATCACTTATTATAGCTATCAGGATATTGAAAAGTTAGAAAAGTTTAATAAAAATAAACCTGTTGCCGAACAGGAAATTGCAAAGCAACTTCTACAAGAGACAGTTTCCTATGCTGAATCATCAGTGTGTAGACATCGTCAACTGTTGCATTATTTTGGAGAAGAATACACTCAAGATAATTGCGGCGCTTGTGATAATTGTTTAAATCCCAAAGAACGATTTGAAGGCAAAGAACAAGTTTTGTTGGCAATAGAATCTGTTTTAGCCGTGAAACAGTTATTTAAGCGAGAGTACCTTGCTAATTTTTTAGTAGGAGATAGAAATGCAGATATTAAAAATAACAAACACGATAAATTAGAAGTTTTTGGACAGGGATTGGATTATGATTTAAAGCATTGGCATGCTGTACTTCGTCAAATGCTTATTAAGGGGTTATTAGCAAAAGACATTGATAATTATGGTCTTTTAAAAGTAACACAAGCTGGGATGGCATTTTTAGAAGAACCATATTCTATTATGCTTACCAAAGATCATGACTACGATAGTATAGATGATGAATATAGAGGTGGTGCAGCTAAAACTGATGCCCTCGATTCAATGCTATTCAACATGCTAAAAGATTTACGTCGCGATATTTCGAAAAAGGAAAATTTACCGCCCTTTGTTATTTTCCAAGACCCTTCTTTAGAAGATATGACCATTCAATACCCTACAAATTTGGATGAATTATTACATATATCTGGTGTTGGAGCTGGAAAAGCGACCAAATATGGCAAGCCATTTGTGGAACTTATTAAAGCATATATTGAAGAAAATGAGATAGTTCGCCCAATGGATATGGTTGTTAAATCGGTGGTGAACAAATCAGGAATTAAGGTGTTTATTATAAAAAGCATTGATAAAAAATTACCTTTGGAAGTAATTGCCGGTTCAAAATCTCTAACTGTTTCAGAACTGATTACTGAAATTGAACGTATTGTATCTGCCGGAACAAAACTCGATCTTACATATTATATCAACGAAACAATAGATGAATATCACCAAGAAGATATTTTAGAGTATTTTTCTGAAGCCGAATCGGATTCTCTGCAAGACGCTCTTGAGGAATTAGGCGAAGATGAATTTTCGGAAGAAGAAATACGCTTAATGCGAATCAAGTATATGTCTGATGTTGGGAATTAGTTAGTAATATAAAATTTTAACTAAATGAAAATTCGTCTTTTTATTGGATTACTTTGGACTATTATTCTTTTATCTGCTTGTGGTGGAAAAAAGCAAGTACCAGTAGATATTCCAGAAGTACTTATTAATGAGGAAAAAATGGCTGAAATTGTCAGCGAAGTACAATTAATTGAAGCATACCTCAATGAAATTCCTTATGGTAGTCGTGGTAAAAATGACTCAGATTATGTTTATTATCCCTTGCTTTTCGAAAAATATCAGATTACTAAAGAAGTTTTTTTAGATAATCTTGCTTATTATTCTCAGAACGAAGAGAAAATTTATTCTATTTACGACAAGTCGATCATTATACTAAATAAGATTAAAGCAAAAGATATAGAGATTCGATTAGAAATGAAACTTGATAGCATTCGTCAAGATTCAATCAGGGGAGAGCGGGAAAAATTCATTCTTGACAGTTTAAAAGAAACTCTACAAGAAGCTAAAAATGTCAGAATATAACCTGTATGCATTTGTTTTATACCCCTGAAATTAAAAATAATGAATTTTATCAGTTAAATGAAGATGAATCGAAGCATGCAGTGCGTGTATTGCGGTTAAATATTGATGATGAGGTATGGCTGACCGACGGAAAAGGAACAATGATTCAGGCCAAAGTTTTAGAAAATCATCCAAAAAGATGTAATCTGCAGATTGTTAAGAGAATAACCGATTACGGCAAACGAAATTATCATTTGCATTTGGCAGTAGCTCCAACTAAAAATATTTCACGTTTTGAATGGTTTTTAGAAAAGGCCACCGAAATAGGTGTCGATGAGATTACACCAATTTTATGCGAACATTCAGAACGAGATACTATAAAAACTGGTCGTTTAAATAAAGTAATCACAGCAGCCGTAAAACAATCGTTAAAAGCATATCATCCAAAGTTAAACTCTATAAAAAAGTTTAGTGAGTTTATAAAGGAGCAAAAAAAGAGTAAAATGCTTTTGGCCTGGTGCAATGCTACAGAAGATGAGCGAATAGAAACATTTGCTAAATCGAATGAAGATATTTTGATTTTTATTGGCCCTGAAGGCGGTTTTAGTGATAATGAAATTGAAGAAGCAAAGTTGGCAAATATAAAGCTTGTCTCTATCTCAACTAGCCGTTTGCGTACAGAAACAGCAGCTATAGTTGCTAGTTGCAGTTTAGCATTTATAAATAAAAGTTAAGGATGACTTATACCAATTGTAGTTCAAAATGCCGCATAGCAAATTTTGAATTTATCCCGAATATTCGGGATTAATGCCGATAGATCAACAAAACCGCTAATTGAACGAAGTGAAAATATGCGGCATTTAGTTGACTAATCGGTATTAGGTGATAAAATAAAGATTTTGAAAATAGATGTGGATAAGAATCAGGCTATTGCACAAAGGTTACAAGTGAGAAATGTACCAACAATTGCCTTATATAAAAACGGAAATCAACTTTTTAGGCAGGCAGGTGTTCTTCAGGTCGATCAGTTAATTTGGCTAGTGAAAGAGCATATTTAATTCGTTGGATTAAAGAGCTTTAACTCAAAAGTTGAGCCATCGAATTCGCCATATGAAAACAGACTAATCCAATCTCCCAGAAAAATAAATCTTGAATTATTTCCTAAATCAAGGTTTTCTTTACGATGATAGTGTCCCATAACGAAATAATCAATTTTTTCTCCTGTAGCCAGAACTTCTTTGGCAAATTTAGGTAATCTTGTGTTTATTAGAGGATTTGTGCGATTCTCGTAATTTGTTTTTTGATCATACACTTCGTTTGCGTATCTATTTCTGCGACTAAAAAAGAATCCTGCTCGTAAACCAATATCAGGATGCACCCATCGGAAAAGCCATTGATTTAATTTAAATTCAAAAACTTTCTTTAGAAATTTATAACCATAATCACCTTTTCCTATTCCATCGCCATGAGCAAGATAAAATCTCTTTCCGAGAATTTCTTTAATCTGTGGTTTGCGCTCTATTTTGATGTTCAGTTCTTTTTGTAGATAGTCAAAGGCCCAAATATCGTGATTGCCTCTAAAGAAGAAGATTGGAATTCCTGAATCAGTAATTTCAGCCAATTTACCCAACAAGCGTGCATATCCTTTTGGAATTGCCGATTTATATTCGAACCAAAAATCAAATAAATCGCCCATCATATATATTTCTAAAGCATCTTTTCTAATGCTTTCAAGAAATTGCACTATTAAACGCTCACGCTTTAAACTAGAAGCATGATCGGGAATACCTAGATGAGCATCCGAAAAAAAATAAACTTTTTTTGTGATTTGAGTTTCCAAGCTTTTTTAATCAAATATACTATTTTATAAAATAATGATAGATGTCATTCCCATTTGCCAAAATAAGTAGAGCAAATAAGAGAAACATTCCGACTATTTGGGCGTATTCTAAAAATTTATCGCTTGGAGCTCTACGAGCAATTAATTCATATATTAAGAATAAAACATGTCCGCCGTCCAATGCCGGAATAGGCAGTATATTCAATACAGCCAACATTATTGAAAGAAAAGCAGTTAATTCCCAAAAGCGAATCCAATCCCAAGTGGCAGGAAAAATACTTCCGATTCGCATAAAACCACCTACAGATTTATATGCCTGAACATCAGGAGCAAAGAGGAGTTTCAACTGTTTAAAATAATTAGCTATTCCGTCATTTGCTTTTTTAATCCCTACAGGAATAGCTTCAAGAATGTTGTATTTTTTGCTATTCCACACAAAATCATTATTCGCATCAGCACCAACGCTTATTCCAACTAATCCTTTATCGTTAACCGCAACTTGATAACTTATTTCTTGCCCTTCTCGATCGACTAATATTTCCACAAAATCAGATGTGTTTGCTTTAACACTATCAGAAAAATAAGTGTATCGATCGAAAAAACTAATGTCTTGTCCATTAATAGCCTTAATCCAATCCTTTTCTTTTAGTCCCGCGTCCAAAGCATTTGATTTTTTAGCAAAGCCGCTAATTCGAATCGGCATTCGAGGCATGATAAATCCGGGATTTTCTGATTTTATTAATTTTGATAGAAAGCCACTTGGAATTTGAATTTCGGCAAGCTCACCATTACGCTCAATTTGAACAGTTTTGGCTTGTTCCATTATAATATGAGCAGGAATTTTTAGGAAATTCTCTACTTCAAGTCCGTCAACGCTTAAGATCTTATCTCCATTTTGCAAGCCCATTTCAATTCCTAATGAATCGACATGAACGCCATATTTTACTGCTGAAGTAGGTAAATATCTCTCTCCAAAAGCCGCCATCATTACAATGTAGATCAACATAGCTAAAACAACATTCATAATCACACCGCCAAGCATAATTATCAGTCGTTGCCATGCCGGCTTTGATCTAAATTCCCAGGGTTGAGGTTCCTGACTCATGGCTTCCTTATCCATCGATTCGTCAATCATTCCGGCAATTTTAACATAACCACCTAAGGGTAACCAACCTATACCGTATTCAGTATCGCCTTTTTTAAATTTGAAAAGTGAAAACCAAGGATTGAAAAACAAGTAAAACTTCTCTACTTTGGTTTTAAATAACTTTGCAGTAGCAAAATGGCCAAATTCATGTACAATTACTAAAATTGAAAGGCTCAGTAATAATTGTAATACTTTAACTAAAATATCCATATTCTATGTGTGCTTTCTAATGTAAGCTTCGCTATCAGCAAAGCATTTTTTTGTCGTTTCAAAATAAGTTTGCAAATCGGGTTTAGAAATGAATATTTGATAGTTCATCATTTCCTCAACCAATTCGGGAATTCTATAAAATGGCCACTTTCCGTCCAAAAATGCTTGAACTGCAACTTCATTAGCTGCATTTAAAATTGCCGGTAAATTACCACCTTTTTCCATAGCGATAAATGCGAGTGCAAGATTACGAAATTTTTTGCGATCTGCCTGCCTAAAAGTGAGTTCAGGATTATCAATTAAGGAAAATTGTGAGATGGAATTTTCTGCGCGATTAGGAAAATGCAATGCATATTGAATCGGTACACGCATATCAGGTGAACTAAGTTGAGCTTTTAGACTTCCATCTGTAAATTGGACCAAACTGTGAATAATAGATTGAGGATGTATAACCACATCTATCTGATTAGGATTTAAATCGAAAAGCCATCTAGCTTCAATTACTTCCAAACCCTTATTCATAAGACTTGCAGAGTCAACGCTGACTTTTTTTCCCATTTTCCAAACAGGATGTTTTAAAGCCCTTTCAGGACTTATATTCTTAAGTTGCTCTACTGTATAATCTAAAAAAGGACCTCCGCTTGCTGTAAGAATTATTTTTTCAATGGTATTCTTGTTTTCTCCAAGCAGGCATTGAAAAATAGCTGAATGTTCAGAATCAATAGGTATAATTTCACTTTTATTTACTTTTGCCATTTGCATAATAAGCTCACCTGCAATTACTAAGCTTTCTTTATTTGCCAGCAAAATTTGTTTATTGTGTTTAATAGAACTAATAAGTGGATTCAAACCCGCAAATCCCACCAAGGCATTTAATACAATATCAATTTCTTGATCTTCCAAAGCCTGAAGAAGATTTTTTTCTCCAAAAAAGACTTGAGTTTTAACACCTGAAATTGCTTTTGATACAGTTTTAAAAGCGTTTTCCTCAGTTACAATAGCATATTTTGGATGGAATTGATCGATTTGATTTATAAGCAAATTTGCGTTGCTGTGGCCACTGAGTAATTTTATAGAAAACAAATCGGGCGAAGTACTGATTACTTCCAATGCCTGTATGCCAATCGATCCTGTTGATCCAAGAATAGCTATGCCTTTTTTCAATTTAGTCCTTTTTGCAAAAATAAGGATTTATGTTGTGGCTAATAGCTTAATTTTGTTTTGAATGATGATTAAAAGATATACTTTCCGAAATGTGAATGAAAAAGCATTAAACCAAAAATCTTGATTAATTTTGTTTCCTTATATATATAGTGAGTTGGAGAAAAAAAAGAACATATTAGCACGAATAAATAATCCGGATGACTTGAAAACGGTCAATCCGTCTGATTTAAAAGTGCTTGCAGCTGAATTGCGCGAACATATTATTGATGTTATTTCTTCAAATTCGGGTCATTTAGCATCCAGTTTGGGTGTAGTTGAGCTTAGTATTGCTTTGCATTATGTGTTTAACACACCTTACGACAAATTAATTTGGGATGTTGGTCATCAGGCTTATCCTCATAAAATTTTAACTGGTCGTAGAGATTCATTTAAGACAAATCGGAAGTTGAACGGCATATCAGGTTTCCCAAAAATGAGTGAAAGTGAATACGATGCCTTTGGAGTGGGGCATGCATCTACATCTATTTCAGCTGCCTTAGGAATGGCTGTTGCTGCTCAATTAAAAGGCGAAACGAATCGTCATCATATTGCAGTTATCGGTGACGGAGCAATGACGGGCGGAATGGCAATGGAAGGATTGAACAATGCTGGTGTTTCTCATGCCAATTTATTAGTTATTTTAAATGACAATGGTATTTCCATTGATCAAGGTGGTGGAGCCTTACATAAATATCTTACAAATATTTCTACATCTAAAACATACAATAGAATCAAAGACCGAATATGGCGATTACTAGGTTCTAGAAATAAGTATGTTAGTAAAACTCAGTTCTTTTTTCGAAGCATCGAGACTGCTGTTAAAACATCAATATTAAGTCGAAGCAATCTTTTTGAGTCGTTGAACTTCAGGTATTTCGGACCTGAAGATGGACATAATACCTTACGTTTAATTCGAGTTTTAAATGATTTAAAAGATATTCCCGGGCCTAAGATTTTGCATATTGTAACAAAAAAGGGAAAAGGTTTAAATACAGCTGAAAAAGATCCAATTACTTTTCATGCGCCCGGTAATTTCGATAAAACCAGCGGAGAATTAATCTCAAAAATAAAAACAGATTTACCGCAAAAATATCAAGATGTTTTTGGAGAAACATTAGTAGAGTTGGCTGAGAAAAACGAAAAAATAGTTGGGATAACGCCTGCAATGCCAACTGGAAGCTCTTTGATAAAGATGATAACAGCGATACCTAACCGAGCTTTTGATGTAGGAATTGCAGAGCAGCATGCAGTTACTTTCGCCGCAGGTTTAGCTGCTGCAGGAATGAAACCTTTTTGTGTTATTTATTCCACGTTTTTGCAACGTGCTTACGATCAGATTATTCACGATGTTGCTTTGCAAAAATTACCTGTTGTTTTTTGCATCGATCGTGCCGGATTAGTTGGTGAAGACGGTTCAACCCATCATGGTACTTTCGATTTGGCTTATTTGCGAACTGTTCCGAATATTGTTATTTCTGCCCCATTGAACGAAGTTGAGCTGATTAATTTGATGCATACTGCAGAAAGATACGACAAAGGACCATTTGCTATCCGTTATCCACGTGGTAGGGGAGTTCTTGATAATTTGAGAAATTCACCAGAAATACTTCATATTGGTAAAGGTAATATGGTAAAGAAAGGGAAAGATCTAGCGATACTTTCCTTGGGGCATGTTGGTAATTCTGCATTAGAAGCAATTGAAATCCAAAAAGATTATGATGTAGCACTCTATGATATGCGTTATCTTAAACCGATTGATGAAGATTTGTTACACTTAGTTTTTAAGAAATTTGAAAAAATAATCACCATTGAAGATGGTAGTTTGACAGGTGGATTTGGAAGTGCGGTTGCGGAGTTTAAAGTAAAACATAATTACAAATCCAGAATAAAGTCTCTTGGAATACCTGATCAATTTATTGAACATGGAAAACCTGAAGATCTCCAACATATATGCGGCTTCGACGTGGGCGGCATTATTAAAGCAATAAAAGAGGTTAATTTTTTGGAAAAAATCTCTAAATGAGAAATTGATTTTTTAAATATATTTTACAATTACTTGAATTTGAGAATCATATATTGTATAAACCTTTTGGCTTAATTCTTGTCATATGATTGTTTAATATACTATGCAACATTTCGATAAAAATATTCAAGAATATACGGGTGCGCCTTCGCAAAACCAAAAAATGAGAAAGCTCACTGATAGTGCAAAGGAGGATGCATTGATTATTAAGCATCAACAGTCTGAAATAGAGTTAAAAAATAAAGAACTTCGTAAGTTAAAAAACAAACTCAAGAGCGATCCTCAGATTTCAGCATTGAAAATAGCATTTCAGCAGGTGCAAGATTTTTTAGCAATATCTCCCTCAATAATTTATTTTAAGAATAAAAATCTTGAATATTCCTATGCTAACCAGTCTTTTGCTGCTTTGGCAAATCTTCCAGTTGAAGAAATAATAGGATTGAGTAGTAAGAGTCTTCAGATAGGAAATTATTTAACAGAGCTAGAGCAAACAGAGCTACAAGTTTTGAAGAATGGAAAAGCAATACAAGGCAGGGAGATTCTGATTAAACAGGATGATGAGCAATTATTGCTAAATATAAATATATTTCCTTCAAAAGATGTTGATGGAAATGTTGATGGTGTAATGGTTTGTTGTATTGATCTAAGTGAAAGGTTGCAGTTTAAAAAAGAACTTGAAAATGCACAAGAGAAAGCACTCTTAGGCGAAAAAAGCAAACAAACCTTTTTGGCTAATTTAAGTCACGAAATCCGCACACCATTGCATGGTATTATAGGCAGTGGAGGCTTATTAAAATCAATGTTAAAAGATAAGCAAGCCATTGAGCTTGTTGAAAATATTAATAGCTCGGGAGAGTATTTATTAGAAATGGTTGATTCTATGTTGCTGTTGGAATCGTTTGATAAAGGCGAATGGGCGCGTAAGAATGAAACATTTATTTTACGTGATCTGATTCAGGATATAAACGAAAAGTTTCAGGATCAAGTTAAGTCAAAAAAGATTGATATACAGAGTTTTATAGCACAAGGCGTGCCCGACGCCTTTATTGGAGATGTAGAAAAAATAAAGTTGATTCTGACAATTCTAATTAGCAATGCTATTAAATTTACTAATAAAGGATTTGTGCATTTATTTGTTCAGGCAGAGCAGCAAAAAAGTGAAAGTATTGGTTTAAAATTTAGCATTAAAGATACAGGATTGGGAATAAAGAAGGATTTGCAGTCGGAATTATTTTCATCATTTACTCAAGGAGATTCTTCTACTACCAAAGGATATAAGGGTACTGGCATTGGTTTAACAATGGCCGAAAAAACTGTTTCTTATTTAGGAGGAACTATAGGTTTTGAAAGTGCTGAATTTAAAGGAAGTACTTTCTGGTTTAGCATCGATTTGGATAAAACATCATCTGAAGCTAGAAAAGATGAAGTTTTATTGCCTGCACAATTGCCTGTATTATTGGTTGAAGACAATAAAATAAATCAGAAAATCGCCTTTTTTACTTTGAAAAAACTTGGCTTTCCTGTTGAAATTGCTGAAAATGGTCTAGAAGCTGTTGAGCGTTTTCAAAATGATGAGTTTAAAATTGTACTTATGGATCTTCAAATGCCAATTATGAATGGCTTTGATGCAACTTCTAAAATAAGGGCATTTGAAAAGTTTAAGGAGCGCAAATCATCTCTAATTGTTGCATTATCAGCTAATACTATTAAAGAGGATATTGAAAAATGCTTTGTGGTTGGTATGAACGAATATATAAGTAAACCCTTCTCCCCGGAAAAATTAATTGAAGTTATTCGAAAGCACATTGAAATCCAACTTTAAACAAAAAAGCCATCCGTTATCTAACAGATGGCTTTTGAATTATGTATTTCAGTATTTATGCTAATGCAAAACGTTTAAAATTACTAACCGTCAATTCTTTATCGAAGCTTTTCAAATGAACACTAACACTTTGTTTAGAGTCTTTGATAAAAGCTTGATTCAATAAAGTGCTTTCTTTAAAGAATTTATTCAATTTTCCAGTTGCAATTTTATCAACCATTTCTTCAGGTTTTCCTTCTTGACGAATAATGTCGCGAAAGACTTCTAACTCACGATCAATAGTAGCTTGGTCAACAAAAGATTGATCAAGAGCAATAGGATTCATAGCAGCAACCTGCATGGCCATATCTTTTCCAATTTCAGCTATGCCATCAACAACTTTGTTTAAAGCAACAACGGTTGCAATACGATTTCCTGGATGAACATAAGCAGAAAGTGAAGCGTCTTCTAAAACGGCGTATCCGCCAAGTTCGATTTTTTCACCAATTTTTCCTATTTTATCAACCAAAGAATCTTTTATTAAAACACCGTCAAGGCTTAGAGCTAAAACTTCATCGCTTGTTTTTGCTTTGTTTGCAATTGCAAGGTCAAGTACACTTTGAGCGTAATTAACAAAATCGTCGTTTTTAGCTACGAAATCAGTTTCGCAGTTAATCATAATAACAGCACCAAGTGTGCGGTCATCATTAACTTTAGATAATACAACACCTTCGGCAGCATCACGATCAGAACGATTAGCGGCAACTTTTTGGCCTTTTTTGCGCAAAAAATCAATTGCTTTTTCGAAATCGCCCTCGCTTTCTACCAATGCCTTTTTGCAATCCATCATACCGGCACCGGTTTGTTTTCTTAATTTATTTACTTCAGCAGCAGTTATATTTGCCATTTTCTTATTTTTTATTTCTTCTTAGATTTTTCAACTTTATCTTCTTCAAATTTTGCCTTGGTGATACGTTTACGAGGACGTTTTACTTTATCAGTATCAATATCATCATCAATAGGAGCTGCATCTTTTTTGGCAGCAGCCTTTTCTCTGTTGTCTTCCTCTTCTTTATCGCGAGTAAGTTTTCTTTCCATTAAACCTTCTTCAATGGCTTTTGCCATTATATCTATAATCAATGCAATAGATTTTGAAGCATCATCATTAGCAGGGATTGGGAAATCAACTAAAGTTGGGTCACTATTTGTATCAACAATAGCGATAGTTGGTATATTTAATTTACGTGCCTCAGCAATTGCGATTTTTTCTTTGATAATATCAACAACGAAAAGTGCTGAAGGTAAACGGTTTAAATCGGAAATACTACCCAAGTTCTTTTCTAATTTAGCACGTTCGCGTGTAATTTGAAGGCGTTCGCGTTTAGAAAGGTTCATGTACTGAGGTGTAGTTTCCATTTTATCGATAGAAGCCATTCTCTTAACAGACTTACGAATTGTAGCAAAGTTTGTTAACATGCCACCAGGCCAACGCTCAGTAACATAAGGCATGTTTACTGCCTTGATTTTTTCTTCAACAATTTCTTTTGCTTGCTTTTTTGTAGCCACGACCAAAACTTTTTTACCTGACTTAGCAATTTGTTTCATTGCATTGGCAGCTTCTTCTAATTTTGCTTGAGTTTTAAAAAGGTCGATAATGTGAATGCCATTACGCTCCATAAAAATATAAGGAGCCATATTTGGATTCCACTTTCTTTTAAGGTGACCAAAATGCACACCTGCATCTAATAATTGGTCAAATTCTACTTTTGCCATTTTTTGTTTTTGTTTACATTCTTTAATAACGCAATTACTAAGTAGCTCTGCTGTACAGAGGTCTCAATAATTTAGATACTAAACAATTATTTATAAATAGTTTAACGCTTGCTGAACTGGAATTTTTTACGAGCTTTTGGTTGACCAGGTTTTTTACGTTCCACCATACGAGGGTCACGTGTCATTAAACCTTTAACTTTCAAAGCAGGTTTGAATTCTTCATCGATTTTTACCAATGCGCGGGAAATACCTAAGCGTAGAGCTTCTGCTTGTCCGTTTATACCACCGCCATCTAGATTGGCAACAACATCGTATTTTCCAATAGTATCAGTTAATTCAAAAGCTTGTTGTGCAACAAATTGTAGAATTCCTGTAGGAAAATATGTTTTGAAATCTTTTTTATTTACAGTGATTTGGCCAGTGCCCTCTTTTAGATAAACGCGAGCTGTAGCTTTTTTTCTTCTGCCTAAGGAGTTGATGATTTCCATAATTACTTAATTGTATTTAAGTTAATAGCTTTAGGATTTTGACCGGCATGTGGATGTTCAGTTCCTGCATATACATTCAAATTGCGGAATAACTCTGCTCCAAGTCTGTTTTTTGGAAGCATGCCCTTTACAGCTTTTTCAACCATAGCAAATGGCTTGCTAGCCATTACTTCATTGGCAGTTTTACTGCGTTGTCCACCAGGATAACCCGTATGGCGAATATAGGTTTTTTGCTCCCATTTGTTTCCGGTCAAACGAATTTTATCGGCATTAATAATAACCACATAATCACCACAATCAACGTGAGGGGTGAAGTAAGGTTTGTTTTTACCGCGTAAGATATTCGCTACCTTCGAAGCCAATCGGCCTAAAATTTCATTTTCAGCATCAATAAGTAACCATTCTTTCTGAACAGTTTGCCTATTTGCACTTTGTGTTTTGTAACTTAACGTATTCATTTACAATTATTTTACTTGTTGAACCTAAGCATCCCCAAAATGGGCTGCAAAAATAGAAACAAAAGCAAGAATTACCAAATTTTCAGGAGCTTAATTAGAGATAAACTTAACCATTTCATTTATCTGTTCATCACACCTTTATATATAGCTTGTTTTGCCTATTAACTCAGATCCGATTATTACTAATTAATTTAAATTAAAATCAATCAGGGGTGCTGTTGTACTAGCGGGCGCAAAAGTACAAAATATTTTATATTTCAAGCCATTTATTTTACCTTGTTTTTTTTGCAAAATTAAATTGATTTTTGGCTTTTTAATTTTTCTAATTTTAATGTAATTCAATTTCGTCTCTATTCTAAATAAGAAATTCATGTATTTGTAAAAGGCTATAAAAGAAGATAGTATAACGATTTCTTATTTAGAATAACAATAAATATTGCGTTTTAAAAATATGAATATCCTGCCTGTTAGAGGAATGGCAGGAATTAAAGAAGCAACAATAAAACTTGAAAATTGCTTGCCTGCTTGGAGCTTTTTGGAAGGAGTTGAATTAAAAGTTGCTGTGGCACACGGCTTAATCAATGCGCGAAAAATAATGGATCAGGTAGCGGCTGGTGAATCACCTTATCATTTCATTGAAGTGATGGCTTGCCCCGGAGGTTGTATTGGCGGCGGCGGTCAGCCAATTCCAACAAATGAAGAAATAAGGAAATTGAGAGCCAAAGCTATTTATGAAGAAGATATGAATATGCCTAGACGGAAATCACACGAAAACCCTGAAATTGTTAAGATTTATAAAGAATTTCTAAATGAGCCGCTTGGAGAAGTTTCTCATCACTTATTACACACAACCTATAAAAAGAGGAATCATTTTTAGTTTTTTTGATAAATCCCGCTTCACGGTGGGATTTTTTCATATAAGATATGCCACTTATTTAAGTTCAATAAGCTCACAAAATTCAAGATCGGATTCTTTCCAAAGAAGTTTTCCCCGATATGCATTCATAAGCTGTGCAATTGCGAGAACATCATTTTGGCAATATTCTGCTATTCTTTTAGTATCACCTTCTTCCCAATACACATCATTCACCTGACTTCCATCGATATCGGATTTTGGCGAAGGTATTTCAAAAATGGCCGTTAATAAATCAAGTGAAGTATAATGCTTATAATCACCAAATTTCCATAATTCCATTGTGTCAAGATGCTTTATTTCCCAAGGTTTTTTACCGGCAATATCTAAAAGTTTTGGCAGCTTAATTTGATTAATTAGAAGTCGACGGGCGATATATGGGAAATCGAATTCCTTTCCATTGTGAGCACATAATAAATCGTTTTCTGTATTAAAGTGTTTATTCAACATATCGGCAAAAGCTGTAAGCAAAACCTTTTCATTATGACCAAAAAATGATTTAATTCGAAATTTCTGAAGTTTTTTTTCGAAGTAACCGATTGAAATGCAAACTATCTTTCCAAATTCAGAATAAATCCCTGCGCGCTTATAAATTACTTCAGGAATTTCTTCTTCATTTTTCGACAGTAAGGCGGCCTTTTTATCCCATAGTAATTGTAATCGTTTTGGTAATTCACTGTATTTTGGATATTGAGCAACAGTTTCAATATCCAAAAAAAGAATATTATTTTTATGTAAATGCGTCAGCATAGGGCGTTTAATTTTGTTAAAGATACAAAAAAACTTTACCAATTGTTTTCAAAATGCTGAAGGCAAATTTTGAAATTACATTGGTTAATACCGATTAGCCTACAATTTGCTAATTGAGTGAGGTTTTAGTTGGCTTATCGGTATTAGCGTACTTTTGTACTAATGATTAAACGTAGGATAGAGATTACCGAAGATGGAAGCACAACATTAAAGTTGATCGGGAGCGATGAGCATTTTCATTCAATCCATGGTGCTATTCAAGAATCGGAGCATATTTTCATAAAAAACGGACTATTACAAAAAGCAAAGGAGCAAAGTTCTATCCGTATTTTTGAAATGGGTTTTGGAACAGGTTTAAACGCTTTGTTAACTCTGCTTTTTGCCAACGAAAAGGATATTAAAGTTGATTATTTCTGCGTAGAAGCTTATCCGATTGAACAGGAACTTGTAGAAAAACTGAATTATTCCGAAATGTTAAAGCTAAAAGGCAAGGAGACAAATTACCTCAGCAATTTACATGCAATTGTTTGGAATAAGAAGATTGAAATACTTCCAAATTTTCAATTTGAAAAAAGAAATATAAAATTTGAAGATATAGTTTTGCCAAAGCCAGCTTTTGACTTAGTATTTTTTGATGCTTTTAATCCTGATTTACAGCCTGAATTGTGGACAAAAGATATTTTCAGGAAAATATTTTTAGCTATGAAACCCAAAGGTATTTTAATGACATATTCTGCAAAAGGGAAAGTGAAAAGAGCATTAAAAGCAGCCGGATTTGTTTTGATTGCTTTACCTGGGCCTCCGGGAAAACGTGAAATTACGCAGGCGATTAAATCGTGATACATTGAAATGCAATGGGTTTAGCAATTGATGGGCTTCGTTTTTTCAAAATATAGTTTACTTAATCTCAAACCCATTCCATTCATGATTTGGTAATTCGCTAATTCGGCTACTTACTACTCTTGCCCAAGTTGGGCCTTGTTTGCACCAATCTATAAAAGCATCAATATCAATTGCTTCGCCATTTGCCTCAATATAAACTGAGCCATCGGCTTTGTTTTGAACAAAACCGTTTACATTACATTCAATAGCTTTTTTTCTAGTGTAATAGCGAAAACCTACTCCTTGAACGCGACCTGAAACGTGGATGCTAACTGTTTTTTTCATTATTAAAAGGCTATATGTATTTTATTTGTCCTTATAATCCAGTTGTTATAATTTTTTTTAGAGAATATTTAAATATTACTCTCCTAACCGATGTCGCATTTGTTTATCTATTTTCTCAAAAAGTTTCAGCGGATTATAAATTCGCCAATCTAAATAATCAAAATCACCACCGAAAGAGATATAATAATCCAATCGTGCTGCTTTGATTTCTTGCATATTATGCTCAAGAAAATTTAAACCTACTATCCATCCATCGTCTAAATTATCGAACCATTCCTGATAATAACTGTCATCATCAGCATGAAAATTTAGAACATTTTCGCCAATTAAAATAAATTTTTTGATGCCGATTTCCATCATTTCTTCTACAACATTTCTGTACAAATACATTATATCGTTATACAAAACATCGTTCCATTCGCCGATAAATTCCAAAATTGTAAATCCCAAAACGTAATCGGTATAAAGAATTTTCATGTATAAAGTCAGCGATCCAAACTCATCCCATTGCGGATGAATATATGTATCATAAATCCGATGATTGAGCATGATTTCGCTATACTCTCGACCAAAAAATGGAGAGCGATTATCTGTTTCGGCAGTATAAATTTCGCGCCAATTGTAATATGGCTCAAGTTCAATCATCTAATTATTCGTTAATCCAAATTTCTTGCAAACTTAATAAACCCCCTTTATAACGCTCTTTTATAAAAGCTATCATAAGTCTAAGTTTGTCTATATCATCGACTATCGAAATCACAACTGGTAATTCATCGGAAAGACGTAATATTTCGGAAGTTCGAATGTGTTGTCGACTTCCAAATCCGCCTTTAGTTTTTAAAACTGTGGCACCTGATATATTTAATTTATGAGCATGTTCAACAACCAAGCGACAAAGGCTGTAGCCTTTGTAAGAATCGCTTTCGTTTAGAATTAATCGCAATTCCATTTTTTTTACAAAACCTTCCATGATTAGTGTATTTGATTCACGATATATTGAGCGATAACATATCCCAAATATACAAAAAACAAACCTAAAATGTTGGCTCCAGCAAGGTTTATCAAAGCAAATTTTAAATCACCATCTTTAAAAAGATTCAAACTTTCAAACATAAAAGTAGAGAAGGTTGTAAAACTTCCTAAAATGCCAATAAACAAGAAAAGTTTTAAATTTTCTGGAATATTCTCTTTCCCTAGCAAAACAAATCCAAAACCAATTAAAAACGAACCTAAAAGATTTACAAAAAGTGTACCTATTGGGAATGTCCCCCAATAAAATTTATGTGGAATACCGGCAATTACATAGCGTAAAACCGAACCTATGATGCCGCCAAAAGCGATGTATAAAAGTTTTATCATTTTTAAATTTAAAGCTGCAAAGATACAATTTTAGCTTTTCGATAATATTGAGATTAAATGAAACAATTATTTGAAGAGAACTGTTGTTCGTAAAACAAAAAATTATAAACAGATGAAAAGCCCTATTCTTTCTGCAAATGAATTTGTAATTTTGTGCATCCAAAAATTGAAGCAATGAATTTCACCGAATTCCAAATGCAAATATTAGAAGGCATTCCAAATAATCTTCCTAAACTGAAGCCTTATGATAAGGAAATAAATCACGCACCAATTCGTAAAGATATTTTAAGTCTTGAAGAGAAAAAATTAGCACTCAGAAATGCTTTACGTTATTTTGATAATAAACATCATGCAATTTTAGCAGCTGAATTTGCTGAAGAATTGAAGAAATACGGTCGTATATATATGTATCGTTTTCGCCCTGATTATAAAATGCAGGCTCGGTCAATAAGTGAATATCCATTCAAATCACAGCAGTCGGGAGCAATAATGTTGATGATTCAAAATAATTTGGATTATGCTGTGGCTCAGCATCCGCATGAGCTTATCACATATGGTGGAAATGGAGCCGTTTTTCAAAATTGGGCGCAATATTTACTTACGATGCAGTATTTAGCCTCCATGACCGATGAACAAACTTTGGTTATGTATTCTGGCCATCCAATGGGGATTTTTCCTTCGCATAAAGAAGCGCCTAGAGTTGTTGTTACAAATGGCATGGTTATTCCAAACTATTCAAAACAAGACGATTGGGAAAAGTTCAACGCATTAGGTGTTTCTCAATATGGCCAGATGACCGCAGGTTCGTATATGTATATCGGCCCACAGGGCATTGTTCATGGCACTACTATAACAGTAATGAATGCAGCAAGAAAAGTGGCAAAAGCGAATAAAAATCCCTTTGCCGGAAAGCTGTTTTTAACTTCAGGTTTGGGAGGGATGTCAGGAGCACAGCCAAAAGCCGGTAACATTGCAAAAGTAATAACGGTTACTGCCGAAGTAAATCCAAAAGTAACACAAACACGTTTTTCGCAAGGCTGGGTTGATGAAGTCTTTGATGATCTAGATAATCTGGCACAAAGAGTTAAAAAAGCCAAAGCGAATAAAGAAGTTGTATCAATAGCTTTTCAAGGCAATATTGTAGATGTTTGGGAAAAATTTGATGAAGAAAATATTTTTGTGGATCTAGGCTCGGATCAGACTTCTTTGCACAATCCCTGGGCAGGCGGTTACTATCCTGTTGGTTATTCTTTGGAAGAATCGCAGGAAATGATGGCACATCAACCTGAATTATTTAAAGAAAAAGTGCAAGAATCATTACGTAGACAAGCAGTGGCGATAAATAGGCACACAGCAAAAGGGACTTACTTTTTCGATTATGGAAATGCATTTCTTTTGGAAGCCTCTCGTGCAGGTGCCGATGTAATGGCAGATGATGGAATAGCATTTAAATATCCATCTTATGTTCAGGATATTATGGGGCCGCTCTTTTTTGATTATGGTTTTGGTCCTTTTCGATGGGTTTGTACATCTAACGATCCAAAGGATTTAGAAAAAACTGATAAAATTGCTGCTGATGTTTTGAACGAAATTATGCAAAATTCCCCCAAAGAAATTCAAAGCCAAATGGCAGATAATATTCAATGGATTAATGGAGCTCAAGAAAATAAATTGGTTGTAGGATCGCAGGCGCGTATTCTTTATGCTGATGCCGAAGGCCGCATCAAAATTGCCGAAGCCTTTAATAAAGCTATTGCTGATGGCGTAGTTTCCGCTCCTATCGTTTTAGGTCGTGACCATCACGATGTTTCTGGAACAGATTCTCCATATCGCGAAACATCAAATATTTACGACGGCTCTTCTTTCACAGCCGATATGGCCATTCAAAATGTTATTGGAGATTCTTTCCGTGGTGCTAGCTGGGTAAGCATTCACAATGGCGGTGGAGTAGGATGGGGTGAAGTTATAAACGGAGGATTTGGAATGTTGCTCGATGGAACTCAGGAAGCGGATCGGAGATTAAAATCGATGTTGTTTTGGGATGTAAATAATGGAATCAGTAGAAGAAGTTGGGCAAGGAATGAAGGTGCTGTTTTTGCTGCTAAAAGAGCTATGGAAAGCAATCCTGATCTAAAAGTAACACTTCCAAATTTTGCTGATGATCAATTACTTGAAAGTTTGTTTTAAATTTGGTTAAACTATAAAATTATGGGAAATTTTTCAAGATTATTCAAATCAACTTATAGCAGTCAGCGGAAAGTTTGGCAACAACTTGCCTACGATATTAAGGCAGAATATATTGATAATGGATTATTTAAAGCAAATATTCTTACTAAGAAACTTGATCTAGGTGAAATTGTAATGGATAGTTTTAATAAAAGGCAAGGGAAAAACCATCAAACATTTACTCGCTTTAAAACAGAATGTTCTAATCCTAAGAATCTGCAGTTTTTAATTGTTCGAAAGAATTTTATGAATAAAAAAGCTCCAAAAAATACTGAATTAATTTTGACAGATTACGAAGCATTTGATCGTAAATACAGATTATTTGGCTCAAACAAAAGAGATGTTAAACATCTTTTAAACAGAAAAATATTTGCAAAAATTATTGAACAACAGCCATATAGAGATATCAGGATTGAATTAAAAGAGCAGAATCTTGAGCTACAGATCGCATCTTTAAATAAAGATTTAGAGCAACTTAAATCGCTATTTAGTTTAATAGAAGCTCTTCGTAACCATATAGAGGCTGATTTATAAAATCAATAATTTACCTTTGCGCTAATGAAAAAAATGAGAATATGTGTTTTTTGTGGTTCCAGCATGGGCTTTGATGATATATACAAACTAAAGGCTCTAGAATTAGCAGATTATTTAATAGAAAAAGGACATACGCTTGTCTATGGTGGTGCCAATGTAGGTTTAATGAAAATTATTGCCGATCGTATGCTTGAATCAGGCATGGAAGTGATTGGAGTTATGCCTCAATATTTGATCGATAAAGAAGTAGCTCATACTGGACTTACTAAAATGCACGTGGTTGAAAGTATGGCTGAGCGGAAGAATTTGCTTATCGAGATTTCAGATGCCTTCATTGCTATGCCAGGGGGTTTTGGTACTCTTGATGAATTGGCCGAAGTTTTAGTTCTGGATCAATTGCAGATTATTTCCAAACCTATGGGATTGTATAATGTTAATGGCTATTTCGATCATTTAATTCAATTTATAGATTTGACTGTAACTCAAGGTTTTGTTAGAGAAGAGCATCGTAAAAATGCTTTTTCTCACGAAAATCCAAAAGAATTATGCGAGCAAATAATGTCGTACAAACCGATAGATATGGCTAAATGGTTAAAAGACATTAAAACAGAAAGTTTTAGATGATAATAATTGGAATTACAGGGACTTTAGGCGCAGGGAAAGGCACGATTGTTGATTATTTGGTAAAACAAAAAAATCTAGCACATTATTCTGTACGTCAGTATCTTATACGTGAAATGGAAAAGCTTGGAATGCCAAATAATCGCGATAGCATGACTATTTTAGCCAATCGTTTAAGAGCTGAAAATTCACCTTCGTTTATAACGGATGAATTATACAAAGAAGCGTTGATAAATGGAAAAACCGCAATAATTGAAAGTATCAGAACTCCAGGTGAAATTGAATCTTTACGCTCAAAAGGTAAGTTTTTTCTTTTTGCTGTTGATGCCGATTCTAAAACTCGATATAAACGTATCATAGAAAGAGCTTCGGAAACAGATAATATTTCTTACGAAACTTTTTTGGCCAATGAAGCACGCGAAATGAATTCGACCGATCCTAATAAGCAAAACCTTAAAAAGTGTATTTCAATGGCCGATTTTGTCTTTGATAATAATGGTAATCTTGCTTTTCTTTATCAAAAAGTGGAGCAAGTCATTTCTAAAATAATAGCATAATGAGCAATAATCTAAATCCAGAACATATACGTCCATCTTGGGACGAATATTTTATTAAATTGGCTGATACTGTCTCTGAAAGAGCAACCTGCGATAGAGGTAGAAGTGGTTGTGTGATTGTTAAAGATAGGCAGATTTTAGTAACTGGATATGTTGGCTCTCCACGAGGCTTGGCTCATTGTGATGATGTTGGACACTTGTTTAAAAAGGTAATTCACGAAGTTGGCAATGTAACTCAACATTGTGTACGGACAGTTCACGCAGAGCAAAATGCAATAACGCAGGCAGCTCGAAGGGGTATTGCTTTGGATGGTGGCACTTTGTATTGTAGAATGACTCCCTGCCGCACTTGCGCTATGTTGATTATCAATTGCGGAATTGAGCGAGTGGTTTGTGAGCGAAAGTATCATTCAGCTCAGGAATCAGAAGACATGTTTAAAGAAGTGGGTATTGAGCTTAAATATGTGAACAATGAAGTTCAGCAATATGATGGTCAAAAAATTGATAACGAGGATATTATTAAAGAGAGAGACTAGTTAAGTTTTGGATTATTGACGAGGAAATTTGAAAGCCCGAATTTTTTAAATTTGAATGTCAAAAGTCAAAACGTATTAATGAAAAAATATCAAAATAAATATCGCACATCCTCTACCAGATTACAAACATGGGATTACGGCAATAATGGTGCATATTTTATTACCATTTGTACAAATAATAGGGAACCTTATTTTGGGGAAATAGTGGGTGGCGTAATGCAATTATCCAAAATTGGTAAAATTGGTGAACAAAATTGGTTGGAAATACCAAATCATTTTGCATTTATTGAATTGGGAAATTTTGTGGTAATGCCCAATCATGTTCATGGAATATTGATAATTGATAAAAATGAACCGAATAACGTTGGGGATAATGTGACGGAAAACTACCACCACCATCACCAAAAACAAAAATCATCGGTGGTTTTGCCGGAAACAAAAATCCAATGATTAATGATAATATTTCGCGCATAATTCGTTGGTACAAAGGCAGGTGTTCATTCGAAATGCGTAAAATCCATGCTGATTTTGCCTGGCAACCCCGATTTCATGACCATATTATTCGAAATCGAGAATCGTTTG
This sequence comes from Bacteroidales bacterium, assembly GCA_027858955.1. Classification (GTDB taxonomy): domain Bacteria; phylum Bacteroidota; class Bacteroidia; order Bacteroidales; family UBA12170; genus UBA12170. The sequence continues at coordinate 8,396 of JAQIBR010000138.1, read as the reverse complement.
AACGTATTCAGAAATATATTATAAACAATCCGTTGCATTGGAAAGAAGATAAATTCTGTAGAAAATAAAAATGTTTAAACAGTATTAATTCTGACAGGTTTACAAAACTGACAAGGTTTTTGACACTGGCTCACCTCAATAATTTTTTATTGGAATAATTTATCCTTTATGAAAAAATCTATCAAAATCAACAACCCCAAACAAATGCGCTGCCGTTAAAATAATAATAACAACAATAACCCATCGAACAAATTCAGCACCACGTTTTACTGCCATTCTGCTTGCAATAAAAGCACCAATTGCTGTACCAATGGCCAAAGTAAATCCCATTTTATAATCAATCATATCATTCCAAATAAAGACGGCTAAAGAAAAAGGGGTGTATAATAATACAATCAATACTTTTACTGCATTTGCTTTTACAAGCTCATAGCCAGCTCCCATAATTAAAGATGCTAATAAAAAATATCCGATGCCTAAATGAATAAATCCACCATAAACGCCAATAAAGAAAAATAAAACATATTGTTTCCAACTGAGCTTTTTATTAACCAACTCTGTTTGTTCCTTAATTAGCTTTTGAGGATTAAAGAGAGTAAAAACAAGCATCACTAACAGTATGACCGCCATTGCTTTTTCAAAAATATCTTCATTTAAATCTACTGCAATATAAGCGCCTAGGATAGAACCAACGGTAGCAGGAATTGCCAATAAGAATCCTTTCTTGGTATCAAGAACTCCTTGTTGTTTAAAACTGCTGACTCCAACAATATTTTGAATGGCAATACCGATGCGGTTTGTTCCATTTGACATTGCCGGCGATAAACCCAAAAGCATCAAAATCGAAAGTGAAATAGTTGATCCACCACCAGCTAAAGTGTTGATAAATCCAACAGCCACACCTGCAGAAACGAGTATAAAGAAATCGATAAGAGTCATTGATTTTTTTTGCAAACATAGAGAAAATAGAAAAACTGATTCATTCCTAATCTAAAACCAATCTATTTTATCATTTTCATGCATTCTTAAGCTGATAATTATCTAATTTTGAAGTTTAGTAGAGAAGCCTTTTCTTATGATTACAATTTATCACAATCCCAGATGTAAAAAATCACGTGCCGGTCTTCAAGCTCTTGAAAGCTTTACAAGTGATTTTGAATTAAAACAATATCTAAAAGACGATCCTTTTACAGTTGAAAGTATGACCGATGCTTTGCGAAAATTAGGCAAGAAGCCTGAAGAAATCATCCGTAAACAGGAAACGATTTATAAAATGGAGTTCAAAGGCAAAACATTTAGAGATGGAGAATGGATAAAAATTTTGGTTGAAAACCCAAAGCTTATTCATCGCCCAATAATAATTAAAGATGAAAAAGGCATTATTGGTGATCCTGCTGAAAATGTAGCTCAGCTTTTTAAATAAAAAATATTTCTGTAAATCGCATATGCACAATTCGTTATAAAATAAAATCATAAACACTTAAACATAAAAAAATGGAATATAGAATTGAAAAAGACACTATGGGAAATGTTGAAGTTCCTGCCGATAAATATTGGGGTGCTCAAACACAACGTTCTAAAATGAATTTTAAAATAGGAGATGAGGGATCTATGCCTAAAGAAATTGTTCAGGCTTTTGGTTATTTGAAAAAAGCAGCAGCAATTACAAATAATGCTTTGGGCATTTTATCTAATGAAAAGAAAGACCTCATAGCAAAAGCTGCTGATGAAATTATCGAAGGTAAGTTATTTGATCAATTCCCATTAGTTATTTGGCAAACTGGTTCTGGAACCCAATCGAATATGAACGTCAACGAAGTCATTTCGAATCGCTCTCACGTTTTGGCCGGAAACAAACTTGGAGAAGGCAAACCAATGATTCATCCTAATGATGATGTAAACAAATCGCAATCATCCAACGATACTTTTCCTACTGCTATGCATATTGCCGCGTATAAAATGATAGCTGAAATTACTATTCCGGGTGTAGAACTTTTACGCGATACATTGGCTACAAAAGCAGAAGAATTCAAGAATATTGTTAAAACTGGTCGTACTCACTTAATGGATGCTACACCTTTAACTTTGGGTGATGAGATTGGTGGTTATGTTTCTCAATTAGATCACGGTCTTGTGGCGCTAAAAAATACTTTTCCACATATGGCAGAATTAGCACTTGGTGGAACTGCGGTAGGAACAGGATTGAATACACCAAAAGGATATGACGTGAAAGTTGCAGAAACAATTGCTGATTTAACAGGATTTCCTTTTGTAACTGCGGAAAATAAATTCGAAGCATTATCTGCTCATGATGCTATTGTAGAAACTTCAGGCGCTCTGAAAACTTTAGCGGTTAGCTTGATGCATATTGGAAATAATATTCGAGTATTGGCATCTGGTCCGCGTTGTTCCATTGGTGAAATTCGTTTACCGGAAAATGAGCCTGGATCTTCAATTATGCCTGGTAAAGTAAATCCAACACAAAACGAAGCATTGACAATGGTTTGTGCTCAGGTAATTGGAAACGATGCCGCAATTACAGTTGGCGGTATGCAAGGTCATTTTCAGTTGAATGTGTTTAAACCGGTTATGATTTACAATCTTCTTCAAGCAGCACGCTTATTGGGTGATGCTTGTGTTTCGTTTAATGACAATGCTGCAATTGGCATTGAAGCAAACGAAGCGATTATTAAGGAAAACCTGGATAATTCTTTGATGCTTGTCACCGCTTTGAATACACATATTGGTTACGAAGCTGCAGCTAAAATTGCTAAGAAAGCACATAAAGAAGGATCAACTCTTCGTGAAGCAACTTTAGCATTAGGTTATTTAACCGATGAAGAATTTACTAAAATTGTTGATCCAGGAAAAATGTTAGGACATCGTTAATAAGCTTCAAATCTTAAGATCAAAACCCACGTCAATGTATTTTGATGCGGGTTTTTTTGCGGTTGATTTAGCATCTTCAAATAGAATTGCTATAACACAAAGTTGCGCAAAGAAAGATCAGAGTTACACAAAGAGATGTGATTAATTATTTTTCTCAGTGAATCTCTGTGGTTCTCTGTGGAATAGCTTAAAATATTGATTCCGATTCTATAATCAGACAAAAAGCTCAACCAATTCTACCAAACGATTGGAATAACCCATTTCATTATCGTACCAGGCAATAACTTTAACTAATTTGTTTTTTTCACCCAAAACGGCTGTTAATTTTGAGTCGAAAACAGCTGAATGAGTATTCCCAATCACATCCCGCGAAACAATTGGGTCTTCGGTATATTCTAAAATTCCTTTCAATTCATTTTCAGCAGCAGATTTAAAAGCCGCATTTATCTCATCAATGCTAGCAGGTTTTAAAAGAGTACAGGTTAAATCTGTAAGCGAACCATTAGGAACTGGAACTCTGATTCCTGCCCCGCCAATATTTTTTTTAAGATGCGGAAAAATTCTTGTAATAGCTTTTGCTGCTCCAGTAGTAGTTGGCACTATATTTTCGGCAGCCGCTCGAGCACGACGTAAATCAGCATGAGGGCCATCTAAAATATTTTGATCTTTTGTATAACTATGAACCGTAGTTATAAATCCCTTTTCTATTCCCCATTTTTCGTCCAGGATTTTGATAAGCGGAGCAACATTGTTTGTAGTACAGCTGGCATTTGAGATAATTTGAACAGCTTTTGCAATCACTTCATTGTTTATGCCCAGAACTACAAAAGGGATTTCCTCACTGTTTTCACCTTTAGCTGGTGCAGATAAAATAACTTTTTTTGCCCCTGCTGCCAAATGTTTTTCGGCTCCTGCTTTTGATGCAAATAAACCTGTAGATTCTATAACGACATCAATATTTAAATGCTTCCAAGGAAGTTTTTCAGGTTCTTTCTCTTTCAAAACGACTATTTTGCAGTCATTTACAATCAAATGATTTTCATCAAAATTAATTTCGGCTTCTAGTAAACGATGCACACTATCGTATTTTAACAAATGTGCCAATGTTTGGGTATCGGTCAAATCGTTAATTGCAATTACTTCTATATTTTTATTTGAAATGAGGTTTCTAAATGTGGCACGACCAATACGACCAAATCCATTTATTGCCAAGCGAATTTTTGACATAATTTAATTTTTCGCCAAAGTTAAAGCCTTTTTCTAGAAAATTTGCTAGCCTAACTTTTATAATGCCTATTGTTAAACTCCAAATGGACCTTATTATTCTAAAATATTAATCAACAAATTCTTCAAATAATGTGATACATTTTATTGTTTTTTTATTCGACATGTTTAGTTTTGCATAACGATAATAAATTATGAGAAAAACAATATTCTTTCTATTACTTTTAGGGCAAGTTTTCGCTTTTCTATCGTGCAAGAATGGAAATAAGAAAAGCCAGATCGATTCATTGCAAGGCGATTTAATAATCTTTCACGCTGGCTCTTTATCAGTTCCTTTTAGATTTATTGCAGAAGAATTTGAGAAAGAGAATCCAGATGTAAATGTTTTATTAGAAGCGGCCGGCAGTATAGCCTGCGCACGAAAAATTACTGATTTGCATAAAGATTGTGATATAATGGCATCGGCCGATTATCAAGTAATCGATCGATTTTTGATTCCAGAATATGCTGATTGGAATATCTCTTTTGCATCCAATGAAATGTCTATCGCATTTACCGATAAATCAAATTTTGCAGATCAGATTACCAGCGAAAACTGGCACGAAATTTTAGTTGACCCAGAGGTTATTTATGGTCGCTCTGATCCAAATTCTGATCCTTGTGGTTATCGCTCAGTGATGACTACCCAATTAGCAGCTTTGATGGAAAAGAATCCAGATATTTTAAAAATACTCGAGAAAGATCAAAATTATATGAGGCCTAAGGAAACTGATTTGATAGGCTTACTCGAATCTAACGCCATAGATTATATTTTTATATATAAATCAGTAGCAGAGCAGCATCAATTAAATTATGTTATTCTAAATGATTCTATTAATCTGGCCAAACCTGAGCTTAGCAAATGGTACTCAAATGCCGAAGTAAGTATTTTTGGTAAAAAACCGGGAGAAAAGATAGTGCTTTTAGGATCTCCAATGGTCTATGGAATAACTAAAATTAAGACAGCTCCGAACCCTGAGCTTGCAGATGCATTTCTTGATTTCTTTTTTGATGCAAAAAAAGGGATGATGATTATTGAAGAACAAGGACAAAGGAATATTATGCCTGCTCCAACTTCAAGTTTCAATCTAATTCCTGAGAAGTTTAAAAAGTTTGCTTTAAATCCGGTAGAATAAACACATATTTCACACTTTAATTTTCATTTGGCGCATATAAGGAGATAAAGTTCTGAATAGGATTTTAACAGGGAAGTGTATAACAAATGGAGTAGGCATTTAAAATAGTTATTAACAGATGTTTATAGGTTTTTTAATAGTTTTAATTAATTGGCTTGTTATTCTGTAAAAAAAAATTATTTTTGCAAAAATAGCAAAAACACTAAAATTATGTACTGGACCTTAGAATTAGCATCAAAACTCGAAGACGCACCTTGGCCTGCAACAAAAGAAGAATTAATTGATTTTTGTATTCGTTCGGGTGCCCCTGCAGAAGTTGCTGAAAATTTAGCAGAAATTGAAGATGAGGGCGAGATGTATGATCGCATCGAAGATCTATGGCCAGACTACCCTACAAAAGAAGATTTCTTTTTTAACGAAGATGAGTATTAAAAATATAATCCTGATCAACATTTGGTGATCGGGATTTTTTTATCCCCCTGCCTTTTTAGCTTTATACCCAAGTGTCTTTAAAATATCTAAAACCTTATCTCTAAAATCACCCTGAATTATTATTTCTCCATCTTTGGAAGACCCTCCAACACCACATTTAGTTTTTAAAATTTTCCCTAAATCTTTTAAATCGTCTTCATTACCAACAAAGCCTTTAATAATAGTTGCTTTTTTGCCTCCTCTGTGTTTGCTATCTAACCAAATTCTCAAGTCTTGTTCTGATGGTGATGGAGTTTCTGTATCTTGCTCTACTTCAAATTTAAAATCGGGATTGGTTGAATACATAATATCACCGATGATTTTTTTATTTTTTTTCTTTTTCGACATACTTTAGAACCTATATAATTACTGACAAAGATAAGGGATTTACCTCGATATCAAGATTTCCGTTTTGTGTGATTGCCTCACCATCAAGATTCAGTAATGTGCTGGATTTCAATTCAATTCGTATTTGTTTTGCTCTATATATTTCGACTAATTTTGATTGATGTGTTTTTTTAAAGAATACTTTAAGTAATAAATTGGGTATTTGATAGAGCTTAGGTTTTTGCACGATACATACGTCCAGTAAGCCATCATCAATCTTTGCTTGTGGAGAAATTATAATATTGTTCCCAAATTGATTTGAATTTGCAAATACAATCATAAAGGCATTTGTATCAATTGCTTTGCCATCTAAATTTAATAAATATTTTTGATTTGCAAATCGAAAATACTCGTATAAACTTATTTTGGTGTAGTTCCACAATCCACGTATTCTTGATTGATCGAATTGTTTTGCAACATGTGCATCAAATCCTAAACCGGAAATACTAACAAAGGGAAGCTTGTTTACTGTGGCTGTATCAATCCGCTTAATATTAAATTGATTAAGACGCTGAACTGCCTGCTTTAGTGATAATGGGATATGTAAGAATCTTGCTAATCCATTTCCGGAGCCAATAGGAATAATACCGAGTACTGTATTAGTTCCAATAAGTCCTTTAGCAGCTTCATTTACTGATCCATCACCACCAAGAACTACAACTGCATCATAATCTTTTTCTGCAGCTTCTTTTGCAAGTAAGGTCAAATGCCCTTTTCTCTTCGAATACATAATTTCACTTTCAAACAAACTTTTATCAAGAAGCTTTTGAAGTATGAGTATAGCTTTTTCTTGTTTGCCTGTGCCACTGATAGGATTGATGATTATTCTTACCTTTTTCATCTTTGACTTTCTGTGCTTAATAAAATACTGTCGTTGGGAGCATAGAACGCAATTGGAATCTTAAAATGCACCAAATTGCTAAAATCTGTCGAATTTGGAATTTCGGACGTATGGTCGGCAGTGATGACAAATAGCGTATTGTTAAACCAGTCTTCTTTTTGAGCGGAATGAAAGAATTCAGAAAGTGCAAAACGATAAAGAATTAATGGGTTAGGATTTCCTTTAAGTGAAGTGTTGAACATTTTCAAAATGAGTTTGAGACAAAATTAATTTATTTTCTGTCGGAATATAGAAATCCGAGTTTTAAATTGCTTTAATTGCTTCGCTTGATGCTCAAAAAGTATTAAATTTGACAAAAATGAAACTATGAATAATTTCGAATATAAAAATCCTGTCAAAATCATCTTTGGTAAAGACACCATTGCCTCTATTACCAAGGAAATCCCTACAGGAAGCAGGATTTTAATAACTTATGGCGGAGGAAGTATTTTTAAAAATGGCGTTTACGAACAAGTAAAAAAAGCATTGTCCGAATTTGTATTTTTCGAATTTGGTGGAATTGAACCCAATCCTCGCTTCCATACAATGATGAAAGCCGTTGATGTGGTTAAAAAAGAGAAAATAGATTTTCTTTTGGCTGTCGGAGGTGGTTCAGTAATTGATGGCACTAAATTTTTGGCTGCAGCAGCTAATTTCGAAGGAGATGCTTGGGATATTTGTTTAAAAGGTGCAAAGGTAAAATCAGCTATATCGATGGGCATTGTTCTAACACTCTCTGCCACAGGAACTGAAATGAATCCTTTTTCTGTTATGAGTAACGATGAGACAAATGAGAAACTCCCTTTCGCAAGTCCTCTGGTTTTTCCAAAATTCTCTGTTCTAGATCCCTGTGTGTTGAAATCCTTGCCCCAATCTCAATTAGCTAATGGTGTTGTTGATGCCTTTGTTCACATAATTGAACAATATCTTACTTATCCTAATAAAGCTGAGGTGCAGGATCGTTGGGCAGAAGGGATTATGCTTACTTTGATAGAATATGGCCCTGATTATGTGCTTAAAGAATTTGATTATGATGCAGCTTCAAACACAATGTGGGCGGCAACAATGGCCTTAAACGGCCAACTTGCTTTAGGTGTGCCAACCGACTGGGCTACACATATAATTGGACATGAACTTACGGCAATTTATGGTCTGGATCATGCTCAATCTTTAGCTGTTGTTTTACCTGGTATGATGGAAGTTATGCGCAAAGAAAAACACGAAAAACTGATTCGATATGCAAAAAACGTATGGAATCTTTCTGAAGATGATGATGAAATTTTGATAGATCAAGCCATTATTAAAACAGAAGAATTTTTCAGAAGTTTAGAAACAAAAACACGCCTTAGCGAATACGGTATTTCTGAAAG
>JAQIBR010000101.1 GCA_027858955.1 Bacteroidales bacterium | reverse complement strand
GCTGCGGCAAACCTTTTAACTACGGTTGAAGATTATGGAAAGTTTTTAGAATATATAATCAATGGAGCTGGACTTTCTGAAAATCTGTATCAAGAAATGATAAAACATCAAGTAAAACTTAAAGAAAATGACTTCTTCGGATTGGGTTGGGAAATTTTAACTGATTTCAGCAATGATGAATTTGCATTATTACATACTGGTAAAGATCCTGGTGTAAGTACATTAGCTATTTGGTTTCCAAAATCAAAAAATGGATATTTAATTTTTTTAAATGGAGATAATGTGGATAAAATTTATGAAGAATTACTGACCAAACGACTCTATTTAGGAAATGAACTATGGAATAAAAGATAAAAACGTTGCCTAAGAATCTATAAGCGTAATGCGGGGTAAAGCACTAAATTTAAAAGAATTGAATATTAACAAACATATTGGCAAACTGAAAGTGAAGTGCTTCTAATCCCTCACTATGCTTATACTTGACCGCTAGCCTTCATTAAAAACAACCAACAGAATATGAAACAAATAATTTTATTGATTTTGACATTAGTGCTAGTAACTACCAGTTGTCAAAAAGAGAAGCAAGTTTCTAATACAACAGCTTTAGAAGTCTATTCTGATTCATTATTTAAAGCAAGCATTGATAGTGCTCAAATTGCTGGAGGTGCAATTTTAGTATTTCAGAAAGATAAGATGTTATTAAATAAATCTTATGGATATGCTAGCTTAGAACTATCTACACCTATGCCAAGTGAAGGTGTTTTTGATATTGGTTCAGTAACCAAACAATTTACAGCAGCTGCCATTTTAAAATTAGTAGAAGCTAAAAAAATATCCTTGGATGATGATTTTACTAAATATCTCGAATTTGATACCAAAGGTCGAAAAATTACCGTAGCTAATTTGCTGAACCACACTTCTGGAATTACCAGCTATACAGAAATTCTCGAGTTTTGGGATATGGCCAATATGGATTATCCTAAAGATTCATTGGTGCGATTGGTAGAACGAAATGACTTTTTATTTGAACCAAATGAAGCATTAATTTATAATAACTCTGCCTACTTTTTACTTGGCTTAATTATAGAGAAAGTAACAGGACAATCGTATGATGATTTTCTAAAACAAGAGATTTTTAAACCTTTAGGAATGTTTCATACAAGCTATTCTTCCATTACCGAGGTAGTTAAAAATAAAGTGTATGGTTATCGATATTCTCCAAATGGGCTGAAGCAAGGAGGCTACCAAAATCACGTTTGGCCGTATTCAGCAGGTTCGCTTTGTAGCACAACAGAAGATTTACTTATTTGGATGAGGGCTTTACACAATGGAAAAGTACTTACAGCGTCAATGTACCAATCAATGATTAGTCCAGACAAATTAGATGACGGCACAGCGGTTAGTTACGCCAAAGGATTGGTCAATTTCTCAAATTATGGTCACAAAGAGATAGCACACAGTGGGGCTATTACAGGATTTCTCTCTGATACGCGGTATTTCCCTGACGATGATTTATACATCATTTGTTTGATAAACACGACAGGCCCAAAAGCAGGCAGTTTTTTTGCAAATGAAATTACTTGGAAATTATTGGATAAAAAGAATTACAAACAAGTTGCAGTAGATGTTGATACTAATTCAATTCAAGGTGTATATACAGGACAAGCACGTGATACCATACAATCACTAAAAATTATGTCTATCGACAACGGAATTACTAGACAAACTATAGGTGAAGAAAAGATTGACACTTTAAAAGGCTATATCGGAAACAATACTTGGATGGATGGAAACGATAAAATCACTATAAAAAATAATGAGTATCGCATCGATAAAATATATAATTATTACATACTTAAAAAGGAAAAGTAAATAACGGAATGCTAAGTTAAGATGTATATAAAAAATAGGCGTATTAGTTATAAAATCAAGACTATTGACTAGTACCAAACTTTGTGCTTAAACGAACGTTTGATGCTACGTAATCGTCTAATTTTCATATACTTTACGTTGAAAAAAAGCTAACTGCGTTTTAAAATAATAGATTCCTTAAACTTCGAAATTATAACTTAGAATAAATGCAAATTGAAACCTTCAACCCACAAAATAAAGAACTTAAAAAACATATTGAAAGCTTCCATATCTTAGAACATTCTCAAAATGAAGATGAAATTAGCTATTTAACCTTTCCTTCCAATCATTCAATTGTAAGGCATATGCAAAGTTCAATTGAAAAAACTAAAATGACAGAATTAAGCTATATAATTGACTTCTTTGACCAATCCCACATGATTACCAACTTCAAATCACTAACAGGATATACACCAAAAATATTTTTTAAAAATCTCGTGACTATAGATCAAGGTAAAATTCATTGGATATTCAATTAGGGTAAATCTTTTACAATTTAATGAACCTTTTAGATAATAGTTTTATCATCAAGAAATAATAAAAAAATGAAAACAATTTTAAAACCATTATTTACTACATTTTTAGCTATAGTCGCAATCAGTTCTATTCAAGCTCAAGATTGCCAATGTAGTGAAGCCTATGAAAAAGCTGTAGAAACTTATGAAGAAAATTACTCCTTATTCATTTACAAAGTCACAGACGAAAACAGAGACTTGTATAATGCACATAAGGTTGTAATGCGAGAGAAGGCGAATAAAACTTCAGATTTAAGTGATTGTAAAAAAGTTATTGAACAGTATCTCCAATTCTTCAGAGATGGACATACTTACATTTTAAATTCTAATTCAAAAGAGATTAACGAAGAGAAAATTGAAATTTCAGAAGCTACGTATAAAGAAGATTTCGTTGATAATAATTACAACTTAAATCCAATTTTTGGTATTTGGGAAAGGGGGAAGTATACAGTTGCTATCATTCCCAATCCAGAGGAAAGTTCAACTGTTCGGGATTTTGTAGGTGTGATTATAGATAGCGGTAGCCCGAATTGGGAACCAACTGATATTAAATTTGAACTAATCACAAATTATGGAAAACCCTATAAAATAAAATATATGATGGGCGACCATTCCATAAAAACAACAACAGGTCAGCTTGTAAATAACTCAACATTTGAAATAGATGGTTCAAACTGGAAAAAAATATGGCCTAAAGTCTCTGATGAACCAACTCTAGGTGAAATAGAATCAAAATTCAACGAATTTCATCTAGCCTACATTGACGAGATACCCTATTTAAGACTCCCTGACTTCTATTCTGTTGAGCCTTCTTATGTGGATAGCTTAATGCAGGCGCATCATGAAAATATTGTAAAATCAGATATGATGATTGTTGACGTCAGAGGGAACAGAGGTGGCAATGATGGGACCTACTTTCCTGTATTACCTTATGTTTTAAGTGGTCCAATAGAGCTCCCTGCGAGTGGTTTTTGGCTAAGTGAATATAATATTCAAATGGTTATGGATTACAAGACAGGAGAGTCTAACAAGAAAGTGGAAGATTATACCCGAGAAGAGAAGGAAGATTATGATTTAATGATGGCAAATAAAGGCACCGCTTTTTTTGATTATCCAGAGGATACTTTCACATTTAACGCTGATACTCTATACAACGGGCCAAAAAAAATCATACTTCTCACGGATAAAGAAACTGCCAGTTCAGGAGAAACTTTTGTGTATAGAGCTAATCAAAGTGATAAAGTTGTTGTGTACGGCCAAAATACAGCTGGAGTTGTAGATGGATTTAATGGTTTGTCTAAAGATATTGGTTGTTTTGAAGTAGTTTTCCCAACTTCTTATAGGGCAAAAGATATAAAAGAAAACCCTATTGATCCATACGGAATAGCACCAGATGTTTTTGTGAATAAAAAAGTGGATATCATACCTTATGCTATTGAACATATGACTCAATTAATTAAAAATAATAGTCAATAATAGAAACAAGAAAGCCAGTTGCCAACACGCGCTCATACTGCATAGCGCAATTTGTTGTAAATATGAACATTACGCATATTAATTTAATATATTTGTAACCAGAAAAATTTGTAATATTAATGCGCTACGCAGCATAGCGCCACACGTTGGGCATAATTCTGGAGAGCCGGGTGAATCCAAGAAGCCCAGTGATTTGAGAAAATTATAATAAACCATATATCATGAAAAATAGATTTTTAATTATTCTTTTTTGCCTCACATTTTCAATTAATGGTCTTTTTGGACAATTTAATAGTTTTAGACCATTTGGTGGAACTATTCGGGTTTTGTCAACTGATGGGGTTTACATGAGAAAAGAGCCTAATTTAAATTCGGAAATTTTGATAAAAATTCCTTTTACAAATGAAATAAAAATTGATTCAATTGCTGAAAATGATACAATAATTAATAAAATTAAAGGATATTGGGTTAAAGGAAAATATAATAACATCCAAGGATTCATTTTTTCTGGATACTTAGCATATTTTGATTATGTAAAAGCTGATACATTGAATAATGAATTTAGATTACAACAACCTGGTTTAATATTATTTGAATTAGAAAAATTAAATTACGATGTCAATTTAAATTGGTATAGTCTTTATTACGATAGAAATAAAAAATCATTTAATTTAAACAAAGCTAACATCGATTTAAATAATCAAGCTGATTGTGCTTATGTTCAAATTGTATCTTCAGATAAGAATAATCCTAAATTTTTCATTGGTTCTAAAAATATATTAGATACAGGATTCATTGCAAATGATTTAATTGATGATTTGGATAAAAAAATTGGTTATAACAGTAATCTTTTTGAGTTTGATAGTTGCCAAACATTGACTGATCTGACTGGATTAGAAATCCAATGTAAAATAATAGATAAAATCAATAGAAATAAAATAATAAAACAGATTATTTTAACTAAAGGTAATAAAAAACAAATTTTAGTATCTGATAAAATTTATGATTATTTAATTGATTTAGAATTTTTTGGAGACCTTGATGGAGACGCAAATCCTGATTTAATTTTAAATGTTTATAATAATACAGGAGATGGATCTCAAGGAGGCATATATTATTTATATTTAAGTTCTAAGGCAGGGGATAACGAATTTGTGAAAATGGTTTCTAATTACAAATGGAGTACTGGTGGATGTGATTAAAAAAGAACTATGCCCAACAATGTGTATAAGTAATGGCGGGGATTGTAGTAATATCAAGGCTTGTAGCTTGCATCAACTTTATCACGGTTTGATAATGAATAGCTCCGAAGCCAGCCACTACTCATACACTGAACGTCAGACTGTCTAAAAACCCCTTTAGACATCAAGAAATAAATAATAAAAATTTTGGTGATAATTGTAATATTAATCCAATAATTATGTGTATATTTATTGCGTAAACAACGCATCAATGAAATACCTACAAGGACAGGACAGGGAACAGCTGCACATCTTTCCGGTGACCATGGAAGCCGCCATTGGAGCCGACAACGAGGCGCGGATGATCGAGCTGTTTGTGGAAGGCTTAAGCATGGAGGAACTTGGGTTTAAGACTGACTTTGTTGAGAACGGTCGCCCGGCATACCATCCCAAAGATTTGCTCAAGCTATATCTGTACGGCTATATGAACAGGATCCGCTCGTCACGTGAGCTGGAAAAGGAGACCAGGCGCAACATCGAAGTGATGTGGCTGCTCAAAAGCCTGAGACCCGACCACAACACCATCAGCAACTTCCGCAGGGACAACCCCAACGCCATTAAAAAAGTGTTCAGGGCAACAGTGGCACTGGCCAGGAATTTTAACCTGATCGGAGGCAAATTACTTGCCGGAGACAGTACCAAGCTTAGGGCACAGAACTCCAAGAAAAACAATTACAATGAAAAGAAAATCCAACGCCATTTAGAGTATATCGAAAATAAACTGGGAGAATATGAGAAGCAATTAGCTGAAAATGATGGTGATAAAGAAAAAGAGCAAGAACTAAAGCAACAAATTGAAACACAGCAGCAGCGCAAACAATCCTACGAAAACATCCAGAAGCAGCTGGTAGAAAGCGGTGAAGTTCAGGTTTCCACCTCCGACCCTGAGAGCCGGCAGATGATTACCCGCAACAACATCACCGAAGTAGCCTACAATGTGCA
>JAQIBR010000075.1 GCA_027858955.1 Bacteroidales bacterium | reverse complement strand
CACTATAAAACTTCAATTCTTTTTCAAATTTTTCACTCACATAAAAGTAAATTTCTATTAACTTGCACTCTTTATCCTTGGAAATCATATCTTATTTGTCAATTCGTAACTGACGCTAAAATACTGATTTTCAGGGATATATTCTAATTTAAATCGTTAATTTTCAAGAAATTATGAGCTTTTTTTGTTAGTTTTTCAACCCTTGATTCGCATTACAATCAAATCATGAATTACTGTTTGCTTCCTTACATGTTGCTTTCCTAATCTTTCTTTAAGGTTTAAAACGTTGTTGGTTTCCAATACTTGAACAGAAAATTGCAAGCTCAGTTCTTGGAACATCTACACCTTCATCCAAACATTTCATAGCTGAAAGAACATCAATCTTACCTTCTTCAAACGCATTTAACACGAAAGAGCGATCTTTGCTTTCCCCAGTATAACTTGAAACTCTAATTTGATTATTAGTTTGCATGATGGCTTGATTATATTGCTGAATAATCCTTTCTTCCTCTTGACTGCTATCATCAAACCCTTCCGGAACATATACAAACGTATAGGTTAAATTTCCTCTTTTTTTAAATTCAGAATTAAGTATAGATTGGAAAATGGCAATTTTATTACTTGCTTTATGAATAATTCGCTTTCGCTTCATCAAAAGTTGTGTTGCTGCTTCGGAATCTTTAAAACTTGTTGTTTTGGGATTGAAAAATCTAATTAATCTTTTAGTTAATTCTTTGTATTCATCTAATTCCTCTCCATTGAGTTCTACTAAATGAGGATAATAATCATATTGACAAAGAATTCCTTTTGCAATAGCTTCCTCCATTGTAAAAGAATAAACATAAGGTGGTTTATCTGAAAAGAATTCATTCATAGTTTCAGTTCCTTCTTCATCATAAATACGTTTTGGTGTGGCTGATAATCCAATTCGTTTATTGAAAAGAGTGGAAGGTAATACTTCTAATACTTTTGGAGATGCAATGTTATGTGCCTCATCTGCAATTAATATAGTCTCCTTTGGAAAATACCTGAGGAAGTTCTGTAAAGTAAAACGGGCAAAAGAAACATAGGTGGAAATAACCACAAATGATTTTTGTCTTCCGTATTGGAAATTTGTAGTTAGTCTGCTCAATCTATTCTTCCAATCAGAATCGATTCCGACAACAATAGGATCGTGTATATTGAATTTATCAACTTCCTTAATCCATTGTCTTTGCAGATCATTGGTTGGTACTAGAATAATTGCTTGGTATAGATTCGTCTTAATATATTCATTTAAAAGGCAATTTAAAGCTGTAATTGTTTTACCAGTGCCTGTTGCCATTGCAAATATTCCTTTGTAATCGTTGGCAACCCAATTCTCATAAGCTGCTTCTTGATAATCACGAGGCCCTTCTTTAAAGGGGAATTTTAGTTTTTGTTTTTCTTCTTTTATTTTGTTTTTAAATTTTGTGGTGTAATTTTTGAAAGTTCTTTTAAGTTTTGGAATATGAGAGAGTTTTTCACAAATATCCAATTCATCATCAATGAGCTCATCCAAATTCTTATCAATGCCCGTTTTTGCAATTACTTCAATAATTTGATTGGATTTCAGATATTCAAAAGACTCATCTTCTTTCTTGCAAATAGCATCAATTGAAATTAGATTATCTTCAATTTTCAATCGCTCAGATTCTTCTCCCCAAGATCTTGCAATGCCCAAGCTTTCACCATTATCGATTAGTCCTTTATAAGTAAAATTGCAGCTACCATTAAAATAAACTTGGTTTGTACCATCATCTAAAATACCTTGTTTATAATGTGCCATCTTATTTGGCTTAAGTTTTACCGGTATTATTTCAAGACGGTCAGTTTTCAACAAGTATTTTAAACAATTAAAAAAATGTTGGTCTCCAACTTTAAGTATATGTGCGAGGCCTTCAATGTCTTCATTAATAAGATACTTCATTTCATCCTCACTTATTAATGAGTCTGTTTCGTTATCACTTATAAGGATCTTATCCTGAAATGATAAAAAATGATTGGTTATAATTCTTAGTTTTCCACCATTATAAATAAATTGCGCAAAACCATATGCTAAAGTGCGTATTGCGTTTGAACTAAAATATCCTAATTTAAGATCAATTCGTTTACATAAGGGAACTGTCAACATAAAGAACTCTATCGGCAAATGAATTCCATCCGAACTATATTCTAATGTTTTTGGGTATTCTAATTTGCTCAGCATCTTTGCTCAATTCACAGTGGAAAATGTTGTTTTATTTGAGGATAAAAAATGCTTTAAAACAGTGTTTATATGTTCCTCATAAATACCAAATTTAGGAAAAATTGTTTTCTATATTGCAAAAGGGTTTATATTTATTAATCAAAGACTATCTTCCCCCTCTCGAGCGCGTTTGGCTTCGCCGAGCTCGTAAACTCGGTTGAAACGCGCGCAGTTAACATGGTTTTTTCAGCATCTATAAATAGGTATAATGATGAAAAATCATATCTTTTCGCTTGTTACCACATTACAGATCACGCGTTATAAACGCGCGATAACGTGTGTTTGTTACAAATCCCCCACTAGCCCTTATCTTCCGCCCAATGCGGGAAATCAAGTTTAGCCAAGGTTTAACTAGATACATTTAACCCAAACCCTTCTCAACTTAATGTCGATTAAAACCCAAATAAGTGTATCTTTATATCCTAAAAATATTCTTGGAAATGCGAAAATTAACTATGATAATATTTGTCTTATGGGCAAATATCTTATTTGGACAAACTGCTTATGGCGACTATTATCAACGTGCCGAAGGACTAAAAGAAGATGCCTTAAAAGCCGCGTTATACGATATAATTAAAGGACATACAACATTTCCTTATACCATTTATGGCTCAACCGATACTTGGGATATATTGAAGGAAACAGATAAAGACCCTGATAATTCTGAAAATGTAATTTTAATTTATTCAGGAGCATCCATTGATGCCGCACAAGAATATAATAATGCAAATGGTTGGACAAGAGAACACGTGTGGGCAAAATCACGTGGCGATTTCGGAACTGATAATGGTCCTGGCACTGATGTTCATCATTTACGTCCCGAGGATAATGATGTAAACGGTGAACGTGGCAATCGCTCTTTTGATAATTGCCAGGATTGTGAAGAAGTTTTATATAATAACGTAGCTACCGGATCTTATATTGATAAATATGAGTGGACTTTTGAACCTCGTGATGAAGTAAAAGGAGATGTTGCACGCATGTTATTTTATATGGCAACTCGATATGAAGGAGAAGGTGATGAGCTCGATTTAGAGCTAACGGAATCAATACCATCTTTTAGCGATTCAAATCCTTATCATGGTCGTTTATCAACTCTTATATCGTGGCATCGTGAAGATCCTGTAAGCGATTGGGAGCGTAACAGAAACGATATTATTTTCGACCAATTCCAACTTAACCGTAATCCATATATCGATTTTCCTGATTTGGCAGAATTTATTTGGGGAAATGCAATTGGATTAACCTGGTCATCAACTTTTAGTACTTTCCCTAAAGATGGAGAATCTGATGTTGATATAAACACCACAATTAGATATGTATTTAGTGAAGCAATTCGCAATATAGATAATACAGAAATAACAGACGCCAATGTGGCTAATTTAATTACCTTAAAAGAAACAAATAACACTGGTGTAGATGTGGATTTTACAGCTAGTATTGATGCTGATAAAAAAGTAATTACTGTAACTCCAAGTTCGGAATTAAAATATAGTCAAGTATATTATTCATCTCTGGAAGCTGTTGAAGATGCTGATGAAAATGTGAACAGTTTTACAGAAATAAGCTTTACGACAAAAGAAGAAGATATAACGCCTCCAACATTCACTTCCGATCCTGACATTGGAGATACAGATGTGGATATATACACTACTTTTACTGTTACTTTCAGCGAAGCGATTCGTAATATTGATGATTCTGAAATTACTGATGCCAATGTAACTGATTTACTTACTTTAAAAGAAACCGACGTAAATGGTACAGATGTTAATTTTACGGCCACTATTGATGCTGATAAAAAAGTAATTACTGCCACTCCAAGTACCGATCTTAAAACCAATCAATTATACTATATGGTTATTGAAGCGGTTGAAGATGTAAATAATAATGCATCTACTGGCAAATCAATGACTTTTACTACAGGTGTCGGAATAACGGATTCGCAAATTATTATTAGTCAATATTATGAAGGCGTTTCAGGAAGTGATAAGTTTATCGAAATTACCAATATGAGCGATGTAGAAGTAGATTTAAGCAGCTATTATCTCGGTCGATTTAGGAATATTGATGCCCCGCTTGATGATGCTGAATACACTGATGGAGATGCTTTGAGCGGAACAATTGCTGCGGGTCAAACTTTGATTTATAAAAATTCAAACGCTGTTAACCCAAGCTATGCAGTATCAAATGCTTATGCATCAACTACGGCAACTTATTTTAATGGCGATGATCCTATTGCCTTAATGAAAGGTGGAAATACCTGGAGATATCGTGTAGATTGTATTTATGCATCATTAACTAATGGTGAATGGGGTTTAAATAAAAGTTTTTATCGAAAAGCGTCAGTAGTTGAAGGAAATAAAAACATTAGTGTTTTAGATGGGAGTGGTGAATGGATTGAGATAAGCATTGCTTTGGTGGATATTGCTGATTCCCAAAGTATAGAGTATTTAGGAACCCATATTTATGGTTCAAATGAAGGTGTTGATGAAACGGCTCCTATATTCACTTCTGTACCGGCTAACGGGGCAACCAATGTTAGTATAAACAATAGCATAACTTTTACATTTGATGAAGCAATACGTAATATAGATGATTCTGAAATTACAGATTCCAATGTAGAAGCTTTGTTTACATTTAATGAAACTGATGCTAGTGGTAATGATGTTGCTTTTACAGCAACTATAGACGAAGCTAAAGAAGTAATTACAGTAACTCCAAATACCGATTTGGCTAATGATCAAGTATATTATGTTAGTGTTGCATCTGTTGAAGACATTAATGATAATGCTTCATCACTAGCTGTATTGAGTTTTACAACAATTTCTGAAGATGACAATCCGCCATTTTGGACATTAGACTTTGAAACAGCTGGTGGATATACAACTTCAGTTGCAGAATTTACTGATGACGAAAGTGATTATTTTATTCGTACTGACGGAAGTAATATTGCTGACAATATATTGTACACCAATAAATTAGGTTCATTCTTCTTTGGTGCACAAGATATTGATGGCGAAGGAGCAACAGTTCCTCAAGAATTGTATGTTGATGATATTGATATAAGTAATAGAACAATTAGTGCTTTCTCGGTTTATTTGGCCGAAGATGTCGCTGGTGATGGTGATTCCGATTGGGATAATAGCGATTATGTTAAATTTCAATACGATGTCGATAATTCAGGAACCTTTACCGATTTATTTTGGATTTATGGTGATGGAACACAATATAATTCTCAACCTTCTATTGATACCGATTTCGATGAACTTGGAGATGGTGTAAATTTCTTAACTGCTAGTTTTACCAAATTTACATCTGCACTTAGTGTAAGTGGAACAACTTTAGATATCAAAGTTATATTTTCTCTTAATGCTGGTGATGAGGATATTGCAATTGATAACCTTAGCCTAATTGAGAATAATACATCAACATCAATTAATGATTTAATTTCAAATGACATAAGTATTTATCCAAACCCAAGTAAGGGTAAATTCTTTGTTCAAATGGAGAGCTCTTATAAAGCAAATACTAAAATTGAAGTATTTAATATGATGGGCAAGAAAGTTTTTGAAACTTTAGCAATGGATTCTAAAACAGAAATAGATTTAAGCTCAATGAAACAAGGTATCTACTTTATTCGGGTTATTGATGGAGAAAACGCTATAACCAAAAAAATTATTAAACAATAACCAAAAATTAAGCCCTTTAGGAATTCTGAAGGGCTTAATTTTGACTGCTTAAAATATATATATAGAGCTTTGCAAGACGATAGATTTTGATTCAAATTGAGGCAAAATCAGATGAAAAACCACTGTTTACTTTCGTAAATGAGGATTTTGAAGAAGATTTTAACGAAGAGTTGGGTCAAAAAATAAGTTTTACAAAGCTCTTATATTGAATGTCCTTGACTTTGAGTCATCCTGTTACTAAAATATTTTTTCTTTTCTCACGCAACCTTTTGGCTGTTTTTTGCATCATTAGATATAGTTGGTAATAGTAAAACAATTTATTATATCATTAGTTGATATTGCCTAGTTGGCGTTAATAATCAAAATTCATAAGCTATGAAACCAATACTCATAATAATAGTACTGTTCTTGATTACAAATAATGTATGTTTTGGACAATCAAAAGATATTTCAGTTGGCATAGGTCTTTCCTTTCAAAGAGATTTACAAAGTAGAAATTACAATAATGAAGAAAAAAGCAGTTTTAATAATTCATTAGGGACTGGAATTAAAATGATAAAGGATTTTAATACAAAATGGGGTTTGAAAATCGAGGCGGATTATATCAAAAGAAGTTATGAAATGGAAATTCCCTATAGCCATTGCTATTTTGCCGAACCAGGTGAACAATGTACTGCTATTATGACATACCTTGAAAGTTATGGATATCAAACAATGGGATTCAATTTTGGTATTATAAGATACATTAAAAGAAATGATAAATGGAAATCATATTTAAATATCAATGTGGGTACAGCTTTTGATTTTAAATCCTTTTATAACGATAAATATAGAAATGTGGAAGAATCGTTAAACGAACTAAATATATTTTCAGGTTCGTTGATTTGTAATATTGGATTAGAACGAAAATTAACAGATCAGATTAAATTAAATATTGAACCCTTCGTACGAGTGGTTCATATTCAAAGAGAAGATGAAATTCTTTATGAGACTCAAAAGAATTTGACTGGCTTTGATAATTTTGGAATTCAATTATTTTTAATGTTCGGATTATAAATAGAAATGAAATTACTAACGTCAATAAAGACTCATATGCAATGCGGGCATTTAAGTGGAATCTGGCAGAATTACACTTTCCTAAGTCTGCCAAATCTTTGATTTGGTAAAATAGTAATTAATAAAATAAAAGATTTGGCTACGACCGGATTAAAAGTCAAAGACTTCGAAATCCCGCACTGCACATATCTAGAAAGTTACATTCTTAACTTTGGACCGTTAGTATATCTAATTTATTAATTTTAATTCGCATTAATTTGAAATTCTGACAACGAGCAATACATTTTTTAAAACCTATTATTAATAAAAACATGAAAACAAAAATTTTAAAATTAAGTACAGTAATCCTGATGTTTGCTTTTATTACAGCAGGGTGCCAAAAAGATAACATTTTTGAGCTAAACATTGGTGATAAAAACGCCATAATCCAACAAGAGGTAAACGGGATAGAGTTTAAATTCTGTTTACTTAACGAACAAGGCGAACCTGCCACAGTTTTTAACGAAGGCGAAAATTTTACTTTTCAGTTTGTTATTAAGAACTTAAAAAAGGATACAATAATCATTACAACGGAGTTCATAAATGATGAATTCTTTAGGGTATACCGATTGTCTGGTGATAACCCATTAGACATGGGGAAACCCTGGTCCGGAATATGGTGTGAATATAGTTTAGAGCCTCATGAAATTAAGGTTGCACCAAGTAAAACTTCAAAAGTACAATCTCCTTGGAACTTTTTTGGAGACTTTTATGATTATTATCCTCCTTTATGTGTTACGGGAAAAGAAAATCTGACGGAAGGTGAATATTTAACTGGTTTTGATTTAGATTTTCATTATCAACTAAAAGATAAAAGCTATAATATCAATAATTTAAAGCTTAAAATTAATTTTAAAATAAAGTAAAAACTATGAAACGGCTAATAATATTTGTAGTTGTAATAACAATAGGAACGTGCATTAATTCATATGCCCAGGTACCTACAAAAGTGTTGAGCAAAAATGAAGCATTCGAGAAATACCCAAAGTTTGAAATTTCGCAAAAAAATTCCCGAATAATTAAATTACCTAAATTCGATATCGCTTCTTTTCTGGAAGAGGACGAAGCTATAAAAGGTTTGGACGTGCCCTTTCGCTTTGGGAAAGGGTTTGATGTGAATTATTCGCTACAGGATGGTTATTGGGAAAATACAACCGACGGAAGAGTATGGAGTTTAGTCGTTGAATCTGATGGAGCATATTCGATTAATTTTATTTTTAATGAATTGTTTTTGCCACCAAAGGGTGAACTCTACATTTATAATTATGATGGTTCAATGGTTTATGGACCGATTACAAATAAACAAAATTTAACAAAAGGTTTGTTTTTAACTGATCTGGTACAGGGAGATAAAGTTACATTACATATTTTTGAACCATCAAATTTTAAGGAAAAGACAAGGTTAAGGATTAATCGTATTGTACATGCATACAAAAATATGTATAGTGGGTATTCAACAGGACCTGGGACAGCTGAAGCATGTCATAATAACATTGATTGCTATCCAAATTGGGGAGATGAGTCTGATGGAATAGCTTTAATACTCTTATCAAGCGGTACTGAGTGGTGTACTGGAGGATTGGTTAATAATACTTCAAATGATTATACGCCATATATATTAACTGCAAATCATTGTTTGGATGAAAATGAAACAAGCTGGTTGTTTAAGTTTGGTTTTAGGGAGAACGATTGCGGGGGAATGAACTATTCAGCCACAACGTATAATGGTTCAGTTCTTACCTCCTCATGGGCTGACACAGATTTTGTTTTGCTTGAAATGAATGAATCTCCGGTCGGGAATGATGATATTGTTTATCTTGGTTGGGATAATAGGGACAACACTCCAACATCGGGGGTCGGAATACATCACCCCTCAGGAGACTATATGAAAATTTCTTTTGAAAACAATTCTTTTTTTACAAGTACATGGGGACCAGGTGGTCTTGCAGATGGACATTGGTTAATTAATTTTGATGATGGGGTTGTTGAACACGGTTCATCTGGTTCACCAATCTTTAATCAAGATGGAAGAATTGTTGGTCAACTACACGGAAATTTTAATTATGACGAAACTAAAGATTATTG
This sequence comes from Bacteroidales bacterium, assembly GCA_027858955.1. Classification (GTDB taxonomy): domain Bacteria; phylum Bacteroidota; class Bacteroidia; order Bacteroidales; family UBA12170; genus UBA12170. The sequence goes on along the minus strand of JAQIBR010000075.1, from coordinate 4,655 downwards.
TGACCAACCACGTGCGGAATATGGCCGATTTGATTTCTCTTGGGATGGTAACAATACCAATGCAACTCAACTTGCCTACTGGCTCGACCCAAACAGTACCGGAGCAAGTACAACCAATTTACTCCGTTCCCCAAGTCTAACAGTTCCAGATGTTATTTGTTATTCAGGAACAACGGTTTCAATTCAAAATGCACCAAATGTAACAATTACCTGGGGCGGGACTAATGTCTCATACCCTTATGGTAATACAGGAACATCGGTTACTGTTCGTGCTTCAAGTTCTTCAACATCCAATAATGGTACAGTTACCGCTTCTTTTACTGTAAATAACATTCCATATATAATTACTCATCCGGTTTGGGTAGGGAAACCTTCATTTACTTGGGATTATGTAAACAGCGATACGGAGCTTTCGCCTTTTGAATATGGTTTTGCTTATCCTGTATATGCTGTTGATGAAGTAGCTATGGGTTTGATTTTCGCTTCAACTGATTGGTCTTATACCGGGCCTTTAACTTCCATCGCGGGAAATTTGCAATTGGGAAAATATAGAGCAGGGAGAAATTTAGGTGCTGGTTATATCCGTTATGAAGTAGCAAATACTTGTGGATCAACCTGGCATGAGTTATATTATGAAGTAGTGGATAATTGGCTTTTGTCTGTTTCGCCCAACCCTGCAACTAATGAAGTTACACTTACAATAGAATCAGCAAGAAGTGAAGCCATAGACACATCAACTGAATGGGAGTTGGAGATTTACGACCAAATGCAGATATTAAGAACTAAGAAAGTAAAACTTAAAGGCAATCAATATAAAATTAACACCTCCGGCTGGCAAGGTGGAATGTATTTTGTGCGTGTCAAATTTAAAGACGAAATTTTAACTGGAAAGTTTTTGGTTAATAGATAGTGTTCAAAGTAACAGGATGCCTACTTATAGTTTCTTATACATTTTCTCTATCGCTTTCTGATTATTTTCAATCAGTATTTTTCTTAATGGTTTATAGCTCGATGTCATTTCACCTGATTCTATAGTCCACTCTTTATCGCATAAAACAAAATTTTTAATGCGCTTATAATTAGGTAGTTCTTCGTTTAACTTATCAATTTCTTCTTTTATTTTTGCTCTGACTTTGATATTAAGAACCATAAATTGAGCAGAAGTCCAATGTATATCTTCCTGCATACACCACTTTTCTAAAATGGAAAAATTTGCTACAATTAAACTAGTTACATAAGGGCGATTAAATCCTATTATCAGGCATTGCATCACAAATGATGATCTGACAAAATGATTTTCTAATGGTTGCGGAGCTATATATTTTCCTGAAGAAGTTTTAAAAATGTCTTTTTTACGATCCGTAATTTTCAAGAATTTTTTATCTGTAAAAACACCTATATCACCTGTTTTCAGCCATCCATCTGAAGTAAAAACATCTTTTGTAAGATCATCGCGTTTGTAATAGCCTTGAGTAACATTTGGCCCTTTAACAAGTATTTCGCCTTCTTCTCCATCAACTTCAGAATCAATTTTTACCTGAACGCCCGGCACTGGAATTCCGACTGTTCCAAATTTGTTCAATCCAGGATTAAATCTATTAATAGATATTAGAGGCGAAGTTTCTGTCATTCCATATCCCTCTCTGATTCGTATTTTAGCTGCAGAAAAAAACCTTGCAATCTCAGGTCGAAGAGCAGCTGCTCCAACAGCGATATATCTCATTTTGCCACCCAGTTGTTTTCTTCCCTTATTCAACACAAAAACTCTAACTATAAATAATTCTATCCTGTATAAAAAGCTATGTTTCTCATATCTCTTGAAATTTTTAGCAATAGTAAAAGCTCTTCTAATTAGCATCCTTTTAAGCCAGTTTTTTTCGAGAAGCTGTTCCTGAAGATAGTCGTACATTTTTTCCAGAATTCTTGGAACCATAGTACAGAAATAAGGCTTTACTGTTTTAAAGTCATGAAGAAAACTATCGCGACTATTGCTAAAATACAATGATACTCCAAAGGCAATATAGGTATAGCAGGCGGTACGTTCCAGAATATGACTGAATGGAAGAAAGCTAAGTACTTTTTTGGAATGTTCCAACGGAAAAACAGCAAAAATTGAAAGTATATTACTTACAAAATTAGCGTGAGTTAATATTACTCCTTTTGGAATACCCGAAGTTCCTGAGGTGTACATAATAGAAACTACATCGTTTTCGCTAATATTATTCTTAATTTGTTGGAGAGATGTCAGCGTATTCTCTGTTACTTTAGTAATTTTCAAACCTTCGAAGTAGCCTTGTGTTTGCTGCTCTATATGCTTAATATCCAGACTAATATTTAAGTTTTTGGCAACTAGATTAATTTTGTAATACAATCCTGAATTAGCTGTCAAGCATAATTTTGCAGAAGTTTCCGACAGAATATGCTCAAATTCTTTGTCCGTTGCAGTTGGAGGAATAGGAACCAATACAACTCCAATTTGTTGACAGGCAAAATCAAAAATCATCCATTCGGGGCGACCCATTTCTGGAATTATGACAACATTGTCTCCTTTTTGGTAATCATTTTCGAGCAACCAGCAAGATAAGGCATCAACTTGTTTTTGTATTTCTTTTATGGAATATCCTTTCCACTGACCATTAGCAAATTTGTTTAGCGCTTTTTTTTGCGGGTATTTATCTGCCTGATAAGTTAGAATGTCAAAAATCCTTGTAAAACTTGTAGCGACTGCTTCTTTCATGTTAGCCTTATATGGTTTTTGGTTTTACATAAAGAATATCATAAATCGTATCGAAAAATTCTGAAAAATCCTGTAAATCATTATGATGTCCATTTTCAATTTCTACCAGGGAAACTTTATCAGGATACAACTTTTTTAATTTTCTACTTTGTGTGATAGGAAATATCCTGTCTTTAGTACCATGAATTATATGAACAGGGCATTCGGTAGTTTTTAAATACTGATCCGTTCTAATATCATATCTTAACAATAAATTTAGTGGAATAAAAAACACAAATCGTTTGACTATATGATAAAAACTGAAATATGGAGAATCAAGAATTAATAACCTTGCATTGTTCCATGAAGCGATTCGAGCGGCAATTCCGCTGCCTAATGACCTTCCATATACAACAATCTGATTTTCAGGATATTGTTTTGCCAGCCATTTATACATAAATTGAGCATCGTTGAAAAGTCTTGTTTGACTGCGTTTTCCTTTGCTTTTACCAAATCCTCGGTAATCAATCATTAGCAAATCATATCCGTTTCCCAAAAAATCTTTGGCAAACTTCCCCCAACCTTTTATGCTTCTTGAGTTACCTTTAAGGTAATATACAACTCCCCGTGAAGAAGGCACTTTAAAATGAATTCCATTTATTTTACCTCCATCTTCCATTTCAAATTCTAATTCATCAAAAGGGAATGCAAAATCATATTTAAAAGAAGCTGGCAGGATTTCAGGACGAAAAAAAAAGAAATGCTGAGTTAAATAAAAAAACAGGCAAAAAGCGATATACGCGATGACAATAATAAGTATTGTATGAAGCATAATGTTCCTTTTGGCTCAAAACTAAGGTTTTTTATAACAAAAACAAATTGGAATAAGATTTATAACACTAATAATTCCTTTATTTTTTCGTGAAAAAGCTCAAATTTTCTCAAATTTCTATGACTGCCTTCTGGAATGATAATCATTTGATCTTCACTATTTAATAATGGTCTTAAACGGATTGCTGAGGATAAAGGGACTATCCAATCACGGCTCCCATGTATAATAAATTTTTTACATTGCACTTTATGCAAATGATCAAAAGTCGAAAATTTATATTTTAGTTTAAATGGAATAAGATTAGCGGCTGTTGCGCCATTTAAATCATCAAAAGGAGTTTCCAATACAAGCAAATCAGGATTAGATTTTGCAGCCAAATGCGTTGCAATAGCTGCACCTAATGATCTTCCATAGACTATCCATTTTGGGTAATCGAATTTTCCTTTAGCCCAATCCCATATAAATTCAGCATCATTATAGAGCATTTCTTCACTCGGAATCCCAGTGCTTTTGCCATATCCTCGATAGTCAATCATTAATACATCAAAACCAAGACTTGTGAAATCTACTGCATATTCGCCCCAACGCTGCAGGTTGTCGGCATTTCCATGGAAGTATAGGATTATTCCTAATGGGTTAGTATTTTCAGTCTTGAAGTGTAATGCGTTAATATATTCATTATCAGTAGTTTTAATTAAATGTTCATCGAAAGGAACACTAAAATTAAATTGATGATTTTCTGATAGTTTTACCGACTGAAAAATTAGCTTTTCTTGAAATATGTAAACAAGTGCAAGACTAATTATATATATCGAAAAAAATGCAAACACCATTCTTATTATAAGTTTCATGTATGATGTAATAAAGGATTTAACAAAAATAGATTTTTTCTTTTAACAATAACAATTTTGGCTTTATTCCTATTTAGCTTATTATACCAATTGTAGTTCAAAATGCCGCATAGCAAATTCTGAATTTATCCCGAACCTTCAGCGATTTTTAAGGCATAATTCGTTTTAGTATTGACTTGTTGAATTAATATTTATTGTTTGTTGTCATTAGCCCGTCGCTTACTATAGCTTAGGTTTTAATGATAATCGTTAGTAT
>JAQIBR010000049.1 GCA_027858955.1 Bacteroidales bacterium | reverse complement strand
GTAATACATCTTGGCGGTGGTGAACCTAAAAGCAAATCCCCTTTAGATGCTATTACTGCACTGACTTCGCATGTCAATAGTGGAGAAGTTAGGTATGCACCTGCCGATGGAAGTGTTGATATGAAGAAGGCTGTTATTCGCTATACCTTGGAGAATTATAAACGTCTTGTAGAGCCTAAAAATATTGTAGTTTCAAGTGGAGCTAAGCAAGCATTAATGGTAGCACTCCAGGCCATACTTAATCCCCAGGATGAAGTATTATTTCCTGCACCTTATTGGGTATCGTATCCCGAAATGGTAAAACTTTGTGGAGCTATCCCCGTACCCGTTGTTCCTGAAGATGGTACTTTCACTCCAACAATGAATGATATTAAACAAAATGTTACTTCTTATACTAAAGTTATTATAATAAACAGTCCAAATAATCCATCCGGCGCAGTTTATCCTGAGTCTTTGATAGCTGAAATAGTACAATTCTGTGAAAAAAAAGGCATCTATCTTATCATGGATGATATCTATCAAAAACTTGTATATAATGGCGTGAAAGTAGCCAACCCTTTTGATTTTGTAAAAGACTTTTCTGATAATTCAAAACTCGTCATTATTAATGGAGTGTCTAAAGCTTATGCAATGACAGGTTTTAGAATCGGTTGGGCAGTTGCAAGCAAAGAATTGATTGCAGTTATGTCGAATATTCAAGGTCACCAAACATCTGGACCATCAATTCTATTGCAGAAAGCAGCTATTGGTGCAATAAATGGAGTTCAGTCAAGTACTAATGCTTTAAGAACTACTCTTGAAAATAATAGAAAAATTTTGGTCGAACGATTGAAGGCTTTCAACGGCATTCACCTACTACCACCCGATGGGACCTTTTACACCTTTGTAGATTTCAGTGCTTATGAAAAAGACTCCACCAAGTTATCCAAATTTCTACTCGATAAAGTAAAAGTGCTAACCATGCCTGGAAAAGAATTTGGCATGGAGGGTTATCTAAGAATTTCTTTCTGCGGATCTATAAAAGATATCAATGAAGGAATAGATCGAATAAAGTGGGCCGTTGATCCTGATTCTGCAAACGAATTATATATCGGTGAAAGAAAATTGGTCAGAGACTGGAGATAGCAAAATCGTAATTTATAAATAAGAAAATCCATTAAAAATGAAATATTTAGAATTTGATACACCTGCTTCAAAACATGCTGCAGAATTTAAGTCAGATTACGGTTTAAAAAATCACGGTTTAGTTCATCTTGATAGAGTTTTTTGGAACTTACCCACAGAAGCCTTAGTTGAAGAAGCTGTTTTTCGTGGCGAAGGACATCTGGTCAAAGGAGGCGCATTCCATGTCTTTACTGGAAAATGGACCGCAAGAGCTGCTAATGATAAATACTTTGTAAAGGAAGAAAGTACTGAAAATAAAATAGACTGGGGCTCGTATAATCGGCCAATGACCATCGAAAAGTTCAATGGACTTTTCTCCAGATTACAAGCCTATTGGCAAGGAGAAGAACTTTTTGTTCAGGACTTATATGCCGGAGCACATCCAGAATACAGATTGCCTGTAAGGGTTATTTCCGATAAGGCCTGGTGTTCGCATTTTGCACGTAATATGCTTCTTGCTGAAAATGATTTAGCTAAACTTAAGCAATTCATTCCCGATTTCACAGTAATGGTGGCGCCTAAATTCAAATTAGATCCAAGAATTGACGGAACATTAAGTGAAACTGCTATTGTTATAAACTTTGAACAAAGGCTTGCTATAATAGCAAATAGCGAATATGCAGGTGAAATTAAGAAAACCGTGTTTACTATTATGAATTATTTAATGCCATTGCAAGATGTAATGGCAATGCATTGTTCAGCAAATGTTGGCAAAGACAAGGATGTCGCATTATTTTTCGGATTGAGTGGTACAGGAAAAACAACACTTTCTGCTGATCCCCGAAGAAATCTTATTGGCGATGATGAACATGGCTGGAGCGATGACGCTGTATTTAATTTTGAAGCCGGTTGTTATGCTAAAGCTATACGGTTAAATGCTGAAGCCGAACCAGAAATACATGCTTGTACCTATAAATTCGGAACTATTCTAGAAAACGTTATTTATGATCCTGCATCTCGCGAAATTGATCTTGATAATGAAATAATTACTGAAAACACACGTCTTTCATATCCATTGGAATATATTCTGAATGCAGTTCCTGAAAAAATGGTTTACTCTCAGCCTAAGAATATTGTGTTCTTAACGGCAGATGCTCAGGGAGTAATGCCTCCCATTGCGCAATTAGATATGAATCAAGCTATATATCATTTTATTAGTGGCTATACATCCAAAATTGCGGGTACTGAATTAGGCTTAGGAATAGAACCTGAAATCACTTTCTCCGCTTGTTTCGGTGCACCTTTTATGGTACATCATCCTTATTTTTATGCTAATTTGCTTCGTCAAAAAGCGGCAAGGTCTGGCGCAAAAATATGGCTCGTTAACACAGGTTGGGTCGGTGGAAAATTTGGGATTGGTAAACGTATTTCAATTCGACATACAAGAAATATGCTAAACGCTGCGCTCGAAGGAAAACTTGATAATATAGAATTTAGAAAAGATAAACTTTTTGGATTCAACATTCCTTTGAGTTGTCCAGAAGTACCAGATGATGTTTTTGAACCATCAAATGCTTGGGGTGATAAAAAGGAATATTGGAAAAAATATGATGCTTTAGTTTCGAGATATATTGAAAACTTCAAGCTTTTTGCCGAGTATACTCCTAACGAAGTTCATCTGGCTGGTCCTCGAAGACTGCGTGACATTGTAGAAGAAAAGTAAATATAATAGTCAAAAAAGCTGTTGGCTTAATTGCTGACAGCTTTTTTCATATATTTGCATATCGTAAATTAATATTAAATAAACATGGCAAATACAGCAATAGATATCTTAAAGGAAGCAATATTATTAGAGAGACGAGGAAAAGCGTTTTATTCGAGTGTAGCCGAAAAATCCGATAGTGCTTCTGCAAAGAAAATTTTTGAGATGATGGCAGAAGAAGAAGATGAGCATATTAAATTCTTATCAAAACAATTCGTGAATTACGAAAAGACAAAGAAATTCTTAAAGCCTGATGATCATGTTGAAAGTCCAGAAGAAGAAATAGCCATGCGCGTTTTGACCGATGCCATGAAAAAAGAAATCGATGCTGCAAGTTTTGAAGCTGCTGCTATTTCTGCTGCCATGGATTTTGAAACACGTGCCGTTAAAGTTTATTCCGAACGTGCTGAAGAAGCTACAGATCCCAACGAAAAAGCTTTATACAAGATGCTAGCCGATTGGGAGAAATCGCATCAGCACTTTTTGCACGAAATCAATGAAGAATTAAAAGCCGATATCTGGAACGACAATAATTTTTGGCCTTTCTAGTTTTTTTAGAGAAATCAAAAGAGATGGCTAATAAGCATCCTTTTTTTATTTAATTTCTATCGCTTTTATCATTCCCGTTTTAGGATCAATAGAAAACATTGTTTTAGTTGAAATTACCGATTGCAAAACGCCCAATTGAGGAATTAAAAACGTATTTTTAGAATATTCTGTATTGTCGTACTCAAGCCAAACACGCGCAGATTCAGGAACACGATAAAAAACTCCAGATGATTGCTGCCTCGATTCCTGATTTTTAAAAACTTCCGTAACACCATTGCTTTCAACCATTAAGTTAACTCTCTCACCCATATTAGATGTTAAATCACTTACACCCTTTTCTTTTGAGAATTTAAATACAGGATATGTCTGACGAGCTTTATCCGCTTCTGGAACAATATAAAACGAAAATTTCTCTTCACTGATAAAACGTTTTCCTTTAAATAAAGCAAGATAATCTAATTCCATTTTATGTAACTCGGCATTCATTTTATCAATAGTCTGAGAGGGGTAATTCACTTCTTGAAATCCTGAAAGTAGCTCCAATCGATTTTTATAAATCTCCATATAGTTATTTGCCGCATCCTGTGCTCTTTCCGAAATACTTTTTTCAACCAAAGTTCGATTGTATACCACGTCTTCAATACTTGTTGTATCAACAGTAATTCTACGTACAACTGTATCGACCCGAATCACCTGAATTAAGTCTGCGAAATAATTAAAATCATGAGTGAAATAATCTTCTGCTAATTCAATTTTAGCCTTTCTATCTTCGTCATTTACAGGAGTTGATTCATTCATTCCTTTGAAGACACCATTTGCTTGCAATTGCATTATAAAACTTCGATCAGATTTACTGGAACGCTCACCAAAATTCAAAAAATAAACTGCATTTGGATCTGCTTCTGCAAAGGATTGGATATTAATACCTTTAATAGCATAATTTGATTCCGCACGACTTATATAATCGGCTAGCCCTAGAACCTGCGATGCATAAGCGGCATAAGGTCCAGGAACATCATCTATTTTTGTAATAATTACATCGACCTGAAATACAGTTCTAGGTAAAGAATAAAAAACACCATTTTGGCCTAAATTTATTGTTGAAGACCCAACCTTTACAGAACTAATTTGAGCATTTGATGTACTTATGCTAAACAATACAGCAAAAGCAATAAGATAAAATCTAGTCATTGGACTGCGATTTAGTTTGTGAAAAAATCAAGTATATTCCCCAATTTGCCAGTAGTACCTTTATATAATTCAGTATAATAACATTTGGTACAACTTACTGCAAAAAACTTTTTATTTTGGATATTAAATAATTTTGAAAAATTACCTCCAGCTGTCCTTATTTCATCGGTTTCATAATTTGTACTCCCGCACTTAGGACAAACATATTTCTGCTTCATAAAATCTTAATTTAATATGTTTGATAAACAAAGATAAAAATAATTCATGCGAATTGCTAACGGATAAACAATAGCTCACGATATTTAGGCATTGGCCATAGCTCATCATCAACCAAAAATTCGAGTTTATCGATATGAGTCCGAATTTGCATAGCAATACCTCTCACTTGTGTGGCGTAAGCAATGGCTTTAGCTTCTTCATCTTTCATACTGTTAGCCAGTTTACGCTGTCCAATCATTTTATCCACTCCCCTTTTAATTTCCGAAATATGATGCGAAATTTTCGTAATAATTTCCAATTCATTTTTGGATACATTTCCATAAGTTTGAAGATCGAGAATGTCTTTTAATCCTCTAACATTCTCAATAAGTGTATTTTGATAACGAATAGATACCGGAATGATATGATTGGTGGCCATATCGCCCATTACGCGAGATTCTATTTGCACTTTTTTTGTGAATTTTTCTAAACGAATTAATCGTCTTGCTTCAAGCTCTCGTCCAGTTAAGACATTAGTCTCTTCAAATAAATCTACAATATTTTTGCTGACCAATGTTGAGAGTGATTCAGGAGATGTTTTATTGTCAAATAAACCTCTTTTTTCAGCCTCAACTTTCCATTCTTCGCTATAGTTATTACCTTCAAAACGAATTCTTTTAGATTTAATAATATATTTTTTAATTACCTGATAAACTGCATCTTCAAAATCATTACCGTCCTTTATTAAAGTGTCAATATCCTTTTTAAATATCACTAACTGTTTAGCTAAAATCGTATTCAATGCTATCATTGGTTTTGCACAATTCGCAGAAGAACCAACAGCTCTAAATTCAAATTTATTCCCAGTAAATGCAAAAGGAGAAGTTCTGTTTCTATCAGTATTATCCAATAAAATTTCAGGAATATTTGGAACATTGATATTCAAACCTGCTTTTAATTCTTCATTCAAGCCCGATTTATCATTACTGGCCTCAATACGATCTAAAAGATTGGTCAATTGCGTTCCAATAAAAACTGACATAATCGAAGGTGGAGCTTCATGACCGCCAAGACGATGATCATTGCCTGCCGATGAAATGCTTGCGCGTATCAAATCTTCATATTCATTCACTCCCATTAAAACATTTACTAAAAAGGTTATGAAACGAAGGTTTTCTTTTGGGGTTTTTCCAGGCGCAAACAAATTATGACCTTTATCTGTTGCTAATGACCAATTATTATGCTTACCCGAGCCGTTGATATTGGCGAAGGGTTTTTCATGAAATAATACTTCAAAATAATGATTACGTGCCGCATTTTCCATCAAATACATAATTAGCTGATTATGATCGACGGCAATATTCACTTCTTCATAAACTGGTGCGCACTCAAACTGATTGGGAGCCACTTCGTTATGACGAGTTTTTACAGGAATTCCAACCTTATGAGCTTCAGTTTCAAACTCTTTCATAAACTCTTTAACCCTTTCAGGGATCGTCCCGAAATAATGATCAGAAAGTTGTTGATCTTTAGCAGATGCATGCCCAAAAAGTGTTCTTCCAGTAAGCACTAAATCAGGTCGAGCAATAAATAAAGATCGGTCAACAAGGAAATATTCCTGCTCCCATCCAAGTGTTGCATACACTTTCTCTATATCTCCATTAAACATTTTACAAACAGCTTTAGCAGCTTGATCAAGTGCATAAGATGATTTTAATAAAGGCGTTTTATAATCGAGAGCTTCACCTGTATAAGACACAAAAATAGTAGGTATGCAAAGTGTATTTCCTAATATAAAAGCAGGGGAAGTTGGATCCCAAGCTGTATAGCCTCTAGCCTCAAAAGTATTACGAATTCCGCCATGAGGAAAACTTGAAGCATCAGGTTCTTGTTGAATTAGCTCATTCCCATGGAAATTCTCAATCGCTTTTCCACCGCCATCAGGATTAACAAACGAATCGTGCTTTTCAGCTGTAGAACCTGTTAATGGGTGAAACCAATGAGTATAATGAGTAGCTCCTTTACTAATTGACCATGCTTTCATTGAAGCAGCAATCTGTGCAGCAGATTCCCTATCAATTTTAGTACCCTGATCAATGGCACTCATCACTTTCTTGAAAGATTCATTGGTCAAATATTCCTTCATTGCAGAACGGTTAAATGTCATTTCCCCGAAATATTCAGATGGTTTTTTATCGGGCATTTTATAAATAACTTTATTACGATTAAAAGTATCTGCTAAAGCCCTAAATCTTAGATTTTCCATTTTTTAATTTTGAGTATTAAATAGGGTTAAATAATATTTACAAAGATATTTGAAATGCTAAATGAAAGTAATTAAGTGAAAAAAGTTTTTACTTAAAATATTAACATTTTTAGATATATGAGATGATGTTTCAATTAGTATTATTTGATAGGGCAATTTGGTGATTTTCTGATGTTTCAGATATACTTGGAAAGATAAAATTAAAGTTTCGATATCTTTTTAAAATAACTGATAAAATCGCTTAATGAATCAAAGACTAAATCATGATCTTTAACTAAGCGATCTTTTGAAAAATGGCCATTCGAAATTAAGACACAAGTACAACCAATCGATTGAGCAACATGCAAATCATGGATTGTATCTCCAATGAAAAGTGATTCTTCTGCCAAAAATCCTGAGGATTTTAGCAGGTCTTTTGCCAATTCAGTTTTGCCGTTGGCCAAATGATTGTCAATTCCTTGTACTTTAGAAAAAAAAGACCTGATTCCCTTTTCAGTTAAGCTTTTTTCCAGAGCGTTGTGTTCCATTGCAGAAAGAACCAGTTGATTCATATTCAAGGCATTAAATTCTTCTAGAATCTGAATCACTTCCGGGAATATATCACAATTTGGCAATTCTTTAAAATAACTATCCATAAACTCATGACCCACTTTTTCGAAAGCTATCACATCAAAGCGAAAGCCCAAACGCTCATAATAATCTTTAACTGGAAAATCAAAAAGTTGTTTGTATTTATCACAACTTAGAGATGGGAGCGAATATTTTTTCAACAAAACATTCATAACATTCACACACATGCTAACATCATTGAGAAGTGTTCCGTTCCAGTCCCAAATTATTTGTTTTATTTTTTCCATATAGGAGCTGCTTTTTTGATTTCTTGTTCAAGATGCTTGTTGAATGCATTCATGAGTATTCGTAATATTGGATTATTTACATCAAAAGACTGATTATTTATTTTAACAATCGGCAATAAATTAAGAGAAGTTGCACTCAAAAATGCAGCATCAAAAGTTGATACGTTTTCCCTTTTAAGTTGTGCATATTCGAGCTTTATATTCTCAATTTCGGCAATTTTCAATATCTTCAAACGAGTAATACCAGGAAGAATAAGCGATTCTTCAGCAGAAAAAAGCTTGTTTTCGCGAATGAAGAAAACATTGGTATGACTGCCTTCTGTTATCAATCCTTGAGGATTAACCAGTAAGGATTCATAAACACCAGCTTCATTGATTTTACGTTCCATTTTCTTCTTCCAGGTTGGACGTAAAATTTTTCGTGTTGGATTTATACGAACAGATTCAATGTAGTTTACCGCAACTCCTTGCTCATAATTAATTGTAGTTGGATATTCGGGATGAATTCGATAAACAAGTATATTCTCTTCAAAAATTTCTATTTGGATATTAGTATTTTTAAGAGCATTCTGTTTTATTAGACGAAAAATACTTTGTTCAAGTAAGATTTTATCAAGTTTGATTTTAGAATTAATCTCTTTTAAACTATTTCGGAGACGGATCCAATGCCCTTCCCAAAAAAGGGGGATTCCGTTAATTAAACGAACTGATTCATATACTATGGTACAACTTGTGGTTTGGCAAGTTTTAAGCTCGGCTCTTGGAATAAAGTTATTGTTGAAGATAATAAGTTCACTAGAATTATTTAGCATGCTAAATTTTTGGCAAACATATCAAAAAAAACAACAAATTCTACCGCCTATTTGCACCCTTACCTCTAAATTCTTGTAGTAAATGCCTGCGGAATCCATTTTCGGCATTATTTAAAAGCAATAGTTTTTTGGCTGAAATTACTTTTAAATATTGCTTCTGATAATCTTGATGAAGTTTAAACATTGCAGATGTATGCTTATTAAAAAACGCTAGAAACTCTAAAGCTTGTTCTTCAGTCATGTCGGCTTCATCTTCTGGATACTTAGCCCTATATTCATGCATTTCTTGTGCCAAAACATCTTTTTCAGCCTCTAATTTATTATAAAGAGGCCAAAATTCCTGAGCTTCAACAGGAGTCAATTGCATTTTATCGGTTATAAAAGCAATTTTTTGAGAGCGATAACGTTTTTTAACCTCCATACGATTGCCCCGGCCTTGAGCAAAAATGCTAGTGGAAATCAGGATGCTTAATAATATTAATGTAAATCTTTTCATAATAGGTCTTATTTTAAATCTTCTTTTGAATAAAGTTCAATAATCTCATCGGTTGAAATATTACCAAAATCTAATAAAACATCTATGTCAACTTCATTTGAATATATATCAGCATCAGAAACCAATGTTAATTCGCTATAAATCAAATCTTCATTATAATTCTGGAAATCGTTTACGGCCATCAACTCTTCTATAGTAAAATTGACATCCATATCATTTTTAATATTGGCATCAAAAACAAATATCCAAAGTGCTAATAACAAAACAGCAGCCACAGCATACGAACTGAACTGAAGCCATTTATTTCTACTAAATGGGAGAATGATTTTCTTCCCTTCATTATTCTTTTTAAGAGTTAAATTATCGGCAAAATGTTCAAAATAATTAGCCGGCGGGTTTGTAAAACCAGCATTTTTTGTGCGATTAAGTTTACCGTTAATCTTCTCTTCTATTTTATTTTCGGTATTCATAGTATTTATTTGACTAATTTAATGCTATTTAGTTTAATCTTCATCTAAATTTTTTTCAATTTTTTTAACCGCATGATGGTAGGATGCTTTCAAGGCTCCCACAGAAGTGCCTAAAATAGTAGACATTTCATCATATTTCATCTCATCAAAATACTTCATATTGAAAACAATACGTTGTTTATCAGGTAAAGTTAATAAAGCTTTTTGTAATTTTTTTTCTATCTCGCTACCATTAAAAATATTATCATCTTCCAAATTTTGCTTTAATTCGTCGCGGTAATCTCCAATAGCTGAAAAAACATAGCGCTTCTTTTTTCTCAAAAAATCGAAAGTCTCATTGGTAGCAATTCTATATATCCACGTATATAAATTGGAATCTGAGCGAAAGGAAGCTATATTTTGCCAAATTTTTACAAATGTATTTTGAGCAATATCATTGGCATCATCATGGGAATACACAATTCGGCGGATATGCCAATAAATGCGTTCCTGATAATTTTTTACCAAGATATTAAACCCCTCTTCACTAGTATTAGGGTTGCTTACAAGCTGAATTATTTCCTTATCTGTATAATTTCTCAATGTACTAATATACATTTCCTTTAGAGTCAAAAAAATTGAAAAGGTTTAATAAGACTAATAAAATATTTAGCCTAAATTATCTTTTAATTCTTTCTTTAAGGTATCGATTGCTAATTTTATAATTGGCTTTTTGAGCGATTCCTCAGAATTAATAACAAGTTTTCCAAGAAGAGATGATGGTTCATCAGATTTTAACTGACTGGCAGCTGTATTTATAATACTAACTATTTCTTCTTTTGCCTGAATTACTTGCTCCCAAGCATTTGTACTTATATAAAGCTGTTGCGATAGATTATGTTCAAATTCTTCACGGATAGCTTGAATTAATTGAGTTTGAAATTGAAAGGCATTTAATTCAGGCTGATTTTGACGCAAAATAAGATTAGCCGGTGCAATGCGTTCTAAAAATAAAACCATCCTCTCATAAGCTTGCATACGAATAGGCACAAGTATTTTTGCATTTTCCTTAATTATCTGCGTTTTTAATTCAGCTTGATATTGCTCCCTTTGTTTATCAAATACTTGCTTCAGAATAAAATAAGCCGTTAGAAACACTATTACAGAAGGCAGTGTATATTTTAAGATTTCTAATAAGATCATAATAAAAATGGTTGATTTTTAAAATTCAAAAATAGCGATTCTAATTTGAATTAAATTAAAATTGATCAGGAAATAGCATTTTTCAATAGGGTGAGCATCATTTTCTTATCCTTCCCCGAAATTGTTAGAATTAATTCAAGAACACCAGTTCTATTCAGACCCAAATTCTTTTCATAGAACTTTAGCAACTCATGATTTTCTTTTGTAATTCTAAATCCTGTATGTATTTTCTTTTCTTTCTGCATTATTATTTTTTTTGGGATTTAAAATAAGTATTTAGTGTAGAAGCTCTATATTTTGAATTGCTTAAACCATAACCACTAGTTTTATTAAAAACAGCATGCTTAGTGCGTCCTTTAGCACGAGCTATGAAAATTTCTGTGCCAACCCAGGTAACTTCACATTCAGTACCGTTTACCCAAACCGTATCACCTGTTTGTACATCGCTTAACATTTTTCGATGAACTCCAAGTTTGGATTTACATATTTCAAATTCTTCTGATAAAGAAGAAAAAACCGCTGCATCGCCACCCAAGTCTGGATGATACCTTCTTGCTAAACGACGATATTCTGCTTTTAGCTCTTCTTTTGTTTTTATATGCTCGAAAAACATATTGCTTTTTTTACAAATGTAAAACAATGTAAAACGTTTTGCAAGTTTTTTATTCGTTTTATCAAAAAATAATTATTAAGTTTACGGCAAATTAGGAGCAAGACTATTAACTCCAAACTGATTTAAAATGGACAATTATTCAATTTCAACAATCCCTAACCAGGAGACTGAAAAGTCTGTACAAATAAAATTAAAAGGAGAACTTTCTATCCCTTACATTCAAGAGATTAAAGAAAAACTTGAAAAAGCAATAAAAGATTTTGAAATTGTTGAGATTTTAGTTGCTGATGTCAGCATTATTGATTTAACTATGCTGCAATACTTGTTATCGCTGAAAAAATCGGAGGATGTTTTTAAAAAATCATTTAAAATTTCCTTAGAGCTTGATAATGATTTAAGCGAGATTCTCGAACATGCTGGATTTAAAAATATTGAAAATTTAAGTGAATGAAACATCCATGGCAAATAGCTTCGACACACAGGAGATTGATTATAAAGGATGTTCCACCTGCCTGTCGGCAGACAGGTCTGACCAAAACATAAAATTATTAACAGATGAATAAGACTATATTGATTGTTGACGATTCGGAGAGCATCCGAAAACTGGTACAATTTAATTTAAACAATGCAGGTTATAATGTTTTAGTAGCCAATAATGGTCAGGAAGCATTAAAATATTTTACTGGAGAAGGTATTCACTTACTCTTAACTGACTTACATATGCCTGTTATGAACGGTATGGAGTTGATTAAAGATGTAAGAAAAATAGATCAATATAAGCATATGCCAATTTTATTTTTAACAACTGAAACTCAAATTATATTAAAAAAAGAAGCTAAAGATGCCGGAGCCACAGGATGGATTGTTAAGCCATTTGTTTTTGAAAAACTGTTAGTCACAATCCGTAAAGTACTCAGATAGAAACAGCTGCACCATGGAAGACCTAATTAACAGCTTTTTAGAAGAAGCCAATGAGCTTATAAGCGAATTGGAAGATTCTTTACTAAACCTCGAAGAGAAGCCTACCGATAAAGAATCGGTTGATCTGGTTTTTAGGGTGATGCATACTTTAAAGGGTAGTGGTGGAATGTTTGGCTTTAATGCTGTTTCTGATTTTACTCATCATTTAGAAAGTATTTACAATCAAATTCGTAACGATGAACTTGTCTTATCCAAAGAAATTTTAACCTTAACTTTAACATCTGTCGATTTAATTAAAGAACTTTTAAAATCCAGTGGTGAAACACCCAAAGCAGTTCAATTAACATACGATTACCTTGTTAATGAAATAAAATCAGTTTCAAACGCTAATGGTGAAAAGAAAACAAGTAAAAAGAGTGAAGAACCTATAAAACAACAAGGAACAAAAAGTGTAAGGTTAAACGGCATTAACACATACTACATTCATTTTGAACCAAACATCGAAATTCTCCAAAACGGAACAAATCCTTTGTACCTGATTGATGAGCTCTCCTCACTGGGCGATTCATATGTAATTATTAATACTCAAAATATTCCGAAAATAGATGAACTAAAAATTGAAGATTGTTATGTTTCATGGGAAATAGTTCTAGCTACCAAAGTAGATATTGGTGATATAATGGATGTTTTCATTTTTGTAGAAGACGAAAGCAGTATCGACATACAATTTATCTGCATTCATAATTTATTGAAATACAACGAGTTTATTGAAGCAATCAAGAGCTATGAAAAACAAAAACTGTTGCTTAATACTATCGAATTAGAAAATTTGGGAAAGAAACTCGTAGACACATTGGACCCAGTTATTAAAATAGAAGCTAATCTAGAATCTGAAAAAAAAGAAGACAATAAGAGTGCCGAATTAGAAAAACAAGCTTCTCTTTCAGCAACATCAAAAACATCAAAAACACCAACTACTTCATTTTCTACTATTCGCGTATCCAGTAAAAAAATAGAAACATTGATGAACCTTGTTAGCGAAATGGTAACATCACAAGCACGCTTAAATCTACTTGCCGAAAATATAAAAAGACCAGAGCTTTCTGATGCTGTTGAAAACTTAGAAAAACTTACTCGGGAATTAAGAGATAATGCTTTTGAGATTTCGTTAATCCCAATTGAAAGTATGTTAACACGTTTCAAAAGGCTTATTCGCGATTTGTCGGCAGAAGTGAATAAAGAGATAAACTTTTCAGCAGAAGGAACTGATACAGAACTCGATAAAACAATTATTGAAAACTTAAGTGATCCTCTTTTACATTTATTTAGAAATGCCATTGACCATGGAATTGAGGATAAAGAAACTAGAATAAAAAAGGGAAAACCCGAAACAGGAAACATTACACTCAAAGCTTTTTATTCAGGCACTAATGTTTTAATTCAAATTATTGACGATGGGCGTGGAATAGATCCAGAAATAATTCGCAAGAAAGCGATAGAAAAAGGATTGATTAGTGCTGAAGATAAACTAAGCAAAAATGCTATTATCGATCTTATTACTCAACCTGGCTTTAGTACAGCTGAAACTGTAACAGGTATCAGCGGTCGAGGTGTAGGAATGGATGTTGTCAAGAAAAATATTCAGAAAATTCAAGGCGAATTGCATATCGAAAGTATATTAGGTATTGGAACTACTTTCACTTTAAAACTTCCTTTAACACTCTCCATAATCGATGGTCTTATCGTAAATATTAAGAATACTCCTTATATTATACCTATTCCTGTTATCAATAAAATAAGACCAATATCACATTCTGTTGTCGAAAAAGCATTTAATAATACTTTGGTTATTGATAATGAACAACTTCCTTTTATCTATCTTAGGCAGCATTTTAAAATAACAACTCCTGCTCCTGAAAATGAACTAATGGTTGTTGTTAATTACGAAAATCAGCGAATGGGAATTATTATCGACCAAGTGGAAAAAAAATCACAGGTGGTTGTAAAATCAATCGGAAAACAATTCCATCATCAAGATATTATTTCCGGCGTATCCATAATGGGAAATGGAAAAATAGCTTTGGTTTTAGATACCAATAAAATTATAAATTCAATAGATAAAAAAAATATATCATCAAATAAATAGCTTTATGAATAAGTTGATAAATAACCTCAAAATTTCACATGTCTTAATTTTTATGACGTTCATGTTTACTGCCTTTATTTTAGTATTAAATTACTACAGTGTTACAAATCTTAAGCAGACTAAGGAATACATTCAAACACTCAAAAACCAGCATTTAGATCCTATACTTGTTTTACATGATATAATGGATGATTATTCCATTAACTTAATGAATGCATATAATGAAATTCATTATCAGACGATTAGCTGGGAAGAAGGAAGGAGAAAAATTAAAACGACAAGAGAAGATATTAATAATAAGTGGGATCAATTTTCCACTTCTAATACTAATCAGGATATTAATAATCAAATTATCAAAGTAAATACTCTAATAAAAAATGGGGATATAACTTTAAACCGCTTTGATCAAATTATTGCAAATAAAGATGAAGCAAGTCTTGAAAAATTAATCTCTACTGAACTTTTCAATGTTCTTTATCCTATTAAAGAGGAGCTTCGATCAATAATTCAAATACAAGATAATCAAATCCAACAAATTGCAATTGATAGTAATGATTTGTTTAATTCTGTTTTTACTCAAATGATTTATTTTTCATTGATTACACTAGTTGTATCCATATCATTGGCTTACTTTATTATTACAACAATTAGGCGATCTTTAAAAAATGCAAATGATAGCATTAAAAAAATCGCAGAAGGTGATTTAACTGTTAAGATTCATGGCCATGGTAGAGATGAAATTGGTCAATTAATGTACAGTATCAAAGGTTTGGTTAGAAATTTAAGGTCTATAATGGAGATTATAAATACTGCAGCCAATAATATTGCAATAACTAGCCATGAACTAAGTACAAATAGTCAGCAAATTTCTGAAGGTGCAACTGAACAGGCGGCATCTGTAGAACAAATGGCAGCATCAATGGAAGAAATTTCATCCAATATTATTCAAAATGCCAAAAATTCCAATATAACGGAGCAAATTTCAACTCAGGCTGGTGCTGAATTTGAAACTGGTCGAGAAAATATTGACATAACTGTTGATGCAATTAATACCATTGCTTCAAAGATTTCTATTATTGGAGAAATAGCCTTTCAAACAAATATTCTGGCATTAAATGCTGCTGTTGAAGCCGCACGTGCTGGTGAACATGGAAGAGGTTTTGGTGTGGTGGCAGCAGAAGTAGGAAAACTCGCAGAACGCAGCAAAATTGCTGCTACTGAAATTAATTTCTTATCTGAAACAGGAGTTGAGTTAAGCTTAAAATCAAAAGAGTTACTTAAAGTAGCATTACCTAATATAAATAAAACCATTAAGTTAGTTAAGGAAATTAGTTTAGCAAGTTCTGAGCAAAGCTCAGGAGTAGATCAAATAAATTCAGGAATTCAAACCCTGAATCATGTAACACAACAAAATGCTGCCGCTAGCGAAGAAATGGCTACAGTGGCTGAAGAATTGTCTGCTCAGGCTGAACAATTAAGTAACAGTATTAGTTTCTTTAATATTGGGAATTCGACCAAACAACAGCAAAAGAAAACGACCAAACCAAAATACATTGAACAAAAATCCAATTTTAAAAATGCTAAAACTGATAACAAAAAAGGATTTGAATTGGATTTGAATGGTCAAGACGACCTTGACAATGAATTTGAAACATTTTAAGATCGGATACTCATGAAAAAACTAAATTCATATTTAACTTTTAAACTTGGAGATGAGACCTTTGCTGCAAATGTAGCACACGTAATACATATCATAGGCGTTCCTGACATTACAAAGATGCCCAACTCCCCAGATTATTTAATGGGTGTTATGAATTTGCGAGGTCAGGTTATTCCAGTAATTGATCCACATCCACGTTTTAATATTGAATCTCAGGAAACTACCAAAGAAAGCTGTATAGTTGTTTTAGAAATTAATCATGATAAAGAAGATTTTCATATTGGCTGTTTAGTAGATTCTGTTCATCAGGTGTTAGAAATAAGCGAAGAACTAATCCTCCCTCCTCCTGAACTTGGTGTACAATTTAGTTCAAAATATATAGAAGGTGTATTACAGAAGAGCGATAAGTTTATACTTATTCTGAATATTAATCAGGTATTTTCAGAGCTGAACATAAGTTTGGAGAACTAAAATAACTATGATTTTCAATCCGCTATTGGCATATAAAGCTGTACTTGAGCAAAAAGAATTTAAACTTATCAGTCAGTACATAAATCAGAATTATGGTATTAAACTGCCTGATCATAAACGTATTATGCTCCAAGGCAGATTGATTAATCGCTTAATTAAATTGAACTTTACAAGTTTTAAAGAATATACCAATTACGTTTTTTCCGAGCAGGGAAAATTAACGGAATTGCCAAATATGATTGATTTTATATCAACAAATAAAACCGATTTTTTTCGCGAAGCTGTTCACTTTAAATTTCTAAAAGATATTATAATTCCAGAATTCATGAGTACTCCTAAATCTCAACCAATGAGAATATGGAGTGCCGCTTGTTCGAGTGGAGAAGAACCTTATTCTATTGCAATGGCAGCAAATGATGTCATCAATACAAATTCACGGTTCGATTTTACCATATTTGGAACCGACATATCTAATCGAATGCTAGAAAAAGCACAAAAAGCAATTTATCCATTAAAGAGTACAATAATTATTCCTCTCGAAACAAAGAAAAAATATCTTTTAAAAAGTAAAGACTCAGGTAAAAATGAAGTAAGGATAAAAAAAGAATTACGTGATAAATTAAGCTTTATGTGGCATAACTTAATGGATAAAGAGTACGAGATAAATCAAGAATTCGATGTTATCTTTTGCCGAAATGTACTTATCTATTTTTCAAAAGAAGATCAGATGCAAGTTTTGCAAAACCTGATTAAAAAATTAAAACCCTACGGGTATTTATTTTTAGGACACTCTGAGTCGATAACAAATATGAATTTGCCATTAGAAAACGTTAGTCAAACTGTATTTAAAAAAATAATTAGATCATGAATAATTCCATCTTAGATCGGTTACAAACTGATAATAAGGAACTTAAAGACGAGAATAACCTTTTGATTGAGCAGCTTAAAAAGTTGAACAAAAAACTTGAAGAAGCTGAATCTTTTAAAAGTCATTTTCTGTCAAATATCTCAAATGAGATTATTAATCCTTTCACTTCTATTCTTGGTATTTCTCAAAATATAATAAAACTTAAAGGTTCTGATATTGAGCAAATTCATATTATGTCCAATCTTATTCGCAGCGAAGCATTCGACCTGGATTTTCAACTCCGAAACATTTTTGCCGCTGCTAAAATAGAATCAGGAGAAAATGTTCTTGAGCTGGTAAATATTAATATTCAGGATTTTATCAATGAAATAGTTGAAAGCTTACAATTAAAAGCAGAAAGAAGGGCAATCTACTGCGATATCAATTATTCTTTTAAGCAAGAATCATTAGTTACTGATGCTGAAAAGTTTCGCATGATTTTGATAAACTTAATTATGAATGCCATAACTTTCTCAACAGAGAAGAATGCAATTAGAATTCACTCAGAACTTAATTCTGAAGGTTTCATTTTTAAAATAAACAACCAAGGAACACTTATTTCAAGTGAAGATACTAAAGTTATTTTCGATCGATTTATTAAGCTTGATGAAAGTATTAATTCTCTGAACCAAGGGCATGGCTTAGGCTTATCAATTATAAAAGATTATGTAGAGTTATTGGGCGGCACAATAGATTTTGAGAGCAATAAGAAGAACGGAACTACTTTTTCTTTAAGCTTACCTCCTATCGAAAATAAAGAACAAGGATTATATATGGAAGATGAAGATCTTTTTAGTACTGACGATTCTGAAATCTTCTAAAAATATATGAACCAACTGCCAAAAATATTTATTTATCCGGGCAATTTAGAAGTGTCTAAAAAGCCTATTCAACTAACCACTATTTTAGGTTCTTGTGTGGCTGTTTGTATTTGGGATGCTAAATTAAAATTTGGAGGTATGAATCATTTTATGCTACCATTATGGAATGGCGAAGGTCTTGCTTCTCCAAAATATGGTAATATTGCAATCGACAAGCTTGTTAAGAAAATGATTTGGAACGGTTCTTCCATCGAAAATTTGGAAGCAAAGATATTTGGAGGGGGAAATGTAATTGAAACAAGCAATAATATATATAAAATTGGCGATCGAAATATTGAATTAGCTCTTTCTAAAATAGATGAATACGGAATTAAAATTATTGGCTCCAGTACTGGAGGAAAGCAGGGGAGAAAAATTTTAATGGATACTTCAAACTTTAAAATTTTACATAAATTTATAGAAAAACGAAACTTTTAGATGGAAAGCAATAAACAAATAAATGTTTTGATTGTGGACGATTCAACAAGTATGCGGAATATGTTGGAAAATTTTCTTCATCATGATCCTTATATTAAAGTTATTGGTAAAGCTGATGATCCCTATCAAGCTGCTGCTTTCCTTAAAAACCAAGTCCCTGATGTAATTACACTCGACATTGAGATGCCTAAAATGGACGGACTTACTTTTTTAAAAAAGATAATGGCACAGCACCCAATCCCTGTTGTAATTATCTCCAGTTTAACAAAAAAAGGAGCCATTGAAACTATCAAAGCTCTGGAATATGGTGCTATTGAGATTATTCTAAAACCTTTTGTGGAAGAAGGAAATCAGAAGGAAGGTATTCAACTGATTATAGATAAAGTCCGGGCAGCAAGCATGGCCAAAGTAAAAGCCAAAAGCCATACAAAGTATGAAGTTCCACCCAAATATACTACTGATGCTATATTAAAGAAAAAACCATTAGGTATAAATGTTCAATCAAATCAAAAAATAGTCGCTATTGGGGCATCTACAGGTGGTACAGTTGCAATTCAACAAATATTACAGGAATTACCTGTCGATTCTCAAGGTATTGTAATTGTACAGCATATGCCGGTTAATTTTACTAAAGCATTTGCTGAAAGGCTAAACCAGTTTTGCAATATCCATGTGAAAGAAGCTGAGGATGGAGATATTATTCAAAATGGATTAGCACTTATTGCCAGAGGAGATAAACACCTGACTTTGAAAAGGCAGGGAACTAATTATGTTGTTCGTCTACTTAATGGCCCTCTCGTAAACAGGCATAAACCTTCGGTAGATGTTCTTTTTAGAAGTATGGCTAATCATGTTGGTGCTAATGCTATTGGAATCTTACTTACCGGCATGGGTGATGATGGTGCAAAAGGATTACTCGAAATGAAAGAAACCAAAGCCATAACAATAGCACAAGATGAAAAATCGAGTACTGTTTTTGGAATGCCTCGTGAAGCAATAAAACTGGATGCTCAGAAATTTATTTTATCTTTATCTGAAATTACTGACTATATCAAACATTTAACAAACTATAAATCTAAATAATGACAAATAATGCTAAAATATTAATTGTAGATGATGATAGTTTGGGTCTCCGATTAATGAAGAAAGCCTTAGATGGTAAAGTATATAAAATAGCTACGGCAAATAATGGTAAAACAGCTCTTACTAAAGCTTGGGCAAATAATTTCGATATCATTATTTTGGACATTAAACTTCCTGATATTAATGGATTCCAAATTTGCGAAAAATTAAAGCAACACCCTGCCACAACAAATGTACCTGTAGTATTTCTCACCGGTTTAAATAATCATAACGATGTAGTTAAAGGTTTTGAAGTCGGAGCTGTTGATTATATTTCTAAACCTTTTAATTCTGACGAATTTAATATACGAATTGAAAATCATTTAAAACTTAGAGATTATTCAAAAAACCTTGAAGAAAGTTCTAGAATTTCGGATGAAGCAAAACAAAATATCAACACTTTTATTTCATCTTTGGCACATGAATTTAAAACCCCACTCAATTCTATTGTAGGTTTCTCCGAAATTCTACAAAGCAAAAATATATCAGATGAAGATAAGCATACTCACTTAAAGCACATTAATAACAGCGGACAAAAATTGCTTCAACTGCTTAACGATTTATCAGACTTTTCGAAATTAGAAGCAGGATTACTTGATTTCCGTATGTCAAATGTTTTTTTAAATAACGAAATTAGAGACATCATGGATAATTCTATAGATAAACTATATAATGTTCATGGAGATAAAGTTAAACTTAATTTGGATTTAGGAAATGACGATCCTAAGTTTACTTTTTTAACCGACATTTTACGATTAACACAAGTATTTAACAACTTGATAGACAATGCTATTAAATATACAGAAAGTGGCACTATAACCATAGGTTACCAATTAAAAAGTAATCAGCGTATTCGATTTTTTGTTAAAGATACCGGAATTGGCATATCTGAAAATGATATTGAAAATATATTTCAAGAATATGAACTGGCTCATCAAAAAATGAATACTACCAAAGCAGGGAAAGGTATTGGACTAGCCATTTCAAAAAAAATAACTTATTTGTTGAATGGAGAAATTGGTGCAAATTCAGCGCCCGGAAAAGGTTCTGAGTTTCATTTTACTTTACCTCGATTAAAAGAAGGTTCTGAAGAAGTTAAAGCCCTTTCAAGAGAAGAAGAGTTATATAATTGGGAAGGAAAAAAAATACTTATTGCTGAAGATGTTTTGGTTAATTATTTATTTTTTGTTGCCTTATTGAAAAAGACCAATGTCAAATTATTTCACGCTGTAAATGGTTATCAAGTTCTGGATATTTTGAAAGAAACTGAAGTTGATTTAATTTTAATGGATATGGTAATGCCTGAACTCGATGGTATTGCAACAACAAAAGAAGTCAGAAAAACACATTTGCATGTTCCAATTATTGCTCAAACTAGTATGACCGACCGAACAGATAAAGATGAGATTTATAAAGCAGGTTGTAACGATATAATTTCAAAACCTATTAAACCGCACATTTTGTTAAACAAAATTGATCGATTTTTTGTGTAACGGTTTGGCGGTATGTTTTTGTTGCCGATTTCGAAGCACTTTCCTTTCAAGTTACACAAAATTTGATGACTTATAGTTCCTGAATGTTGCAAAATCTCTTTGTTGGTCATTTTTAGGAAAGTGTCTAACTGTTTAATCCAATCAGCCATATACATTGGTGAACGGTCTAATGCTTGGATTTCTGCAATTTCCAAAAATGCTGTCACCATTCGATTCAAGATATTCAACTCATCTTCTGCAAGATAATTTATTGCAATTTCAGCCTCTTTTTTTGTTGGAATTTCACCTTTGAAAGTTGACAATCCAAGATGTTCTTTAGATGAATCTATTCTTTTGTAAATAGTTTCGGCTGCTGTATCTCCATGAGTTGCCCAGTGCATTTTGTTTTGTATGGTTTTAAAAACCATTACGGATTGTTCTGTTTTTGGGTCGTAGTCGATGCTCGTAGCGTAAACATCCAAAACCTTACGCCAAAATACTTTTTCAGATGAACGAATATCACGGATACGAGCCAACAGCTCATCAAAATAGTTTCCTCCTCCTGCTTCTTTCAGTAGTTCATCATTCATTGCAAAGCCTTTTATCAAGTACTCTTTGATAAGAGCCGTAGCCCATCTTCTAAAATGTACACCTCTGTGCGATTTCACTCTGTAACCTACCGATATTATTACATCAAGATTGTAATATTTAACATCTTTTGTCTGTGTTTTACCTTCAACTGCACCATGTTGGGTGGTGTGTGCAAAATTTGCACATGCCAATTCAGCATCAAGTTCACCCTCATTAAAGATATTTCGTATATGTCTTGATATAACACTTCTGTCTCTTTGAAAAAGTTCTGCAATCAGATCCACATTTAACCATACAGTTTCATTTTCAAAATGAGTTTCAATTTTGACTCTTCCGTCTTCAGTTTGATATATTATAAGTTGGTTGTTTTTCATCGTGTTTTTTCTTTAATAAAATCTCACATTACTCCAATCGACCTTTGTAACTCTTCATTTGTATATCTGATATTCATACTATTCTCTGGATGATGCATTTGATGGCAAGTTTGAAAGTAAATAAAGTAAATATTGCCGCGTCTGATCATTAAACACAAAAGACAATGCATTCCAAAGAGGAGTACAAGTTCTGTAAGAATTATCATCTTTATTGTCTATTGGAGCTCTTACGATTAACTTTTCACCATTAATATCAATCATATTAATTGCGATTGGTTTTTCAAGTCTAACTTCAAATTCTGGAAATAGTTCTTTTATAATGAAGCCTAATGATAATTTCAAATCATCTTCAGAATGAAATATTTTTCTTTTTTCTTGAAGTTTTAAAATTGAATTTTCAAAAAAGTTCATCTAATCTATAAGTTTTTTCGCAATGACACACAACATCCGTATGCCCGCCAATTGCGCGTATTTCTGCATTAGCTAAAAATGTTAATTATTTGATTTTTATATATTTGTGTATAATGAGCAATTTTGAAGTATAGTATTGGTCTCATATATTTGCGTTTTTGCATGTGGGATTAGCCAAATTTAAGAAATGTTTTTTTTACAATCACAATTTATTGTTTTATTTGTTTTCGTTTATGAAATTTAATCCTTCCGTATTCGCATAAAGAGTTGAGATATATTTTCTATTTTTGCTGAACATTTATTGTTATGACAAATACTCAAAAATACACTCAACTTTTTAAGCAATTTTCATCTCTTAAAGTGCTGATTATAGGCGATGTAATAATAGACGCTTATTTATGGGGAAATGTTGAGCGCATATCTCCCGAAGCTCCCGTTCCCATTGTTAATGTAAATAGTCGTGCGAATAGACTTGGTGGAGCTGCTAATGTTGCTTTAAATATTAAAGCTTTGGGAGCAGAACCAATTATATGTTCTGTTATTGGTAACGACAATCAGGCAAATACATTTCTTGATTTATTAGCTGAGGCAAACATCAGCAGTGTAGGAATGGTGAAAAGTAAAAACCGAGTTACATCAACCAAATTTCGCGTAATTGGTAATAATGCCCAAATGCTTCGTGTCGACGAAGAAATGGATGACGAACTTATTCTTGAGGACGAGATTCTTTTGTATGACCGTATCAAACAGATCATCAAAGAAAACAAAATCGATGTTATTATTTTTCAGGACTACGATAAAGGTGTAATTACAAAATCTGTCTTTGAGAAGACACATAAAGTTATAGACGGAAAAATTCCTATAGCTGTTGATCCAAAGCGCAAAAATTTTTTTCTTTATAAAAATGTTGATTTGTTTAAACCTAATTTAAAAGAGTTACAAGAGGCTACAAATAATCATTTCGACAAAAAAGACATTAAAAGTTTAAAGCAAGAAGTTGTGAAGCTACAAAAGCAACTAAACACAAAACTGCTGTTGACAACTCTCTCCGATCAAGGTGTTTTTATAAGTGAAAACTCAGCAGGTAAATATAGTTCTGAGCTTCTTCCAGCGCACCTACGAAGCATATCTGATGTTTCAGGTGCCGGAGATACAGTGATTAGTGTCGCAGCTCTTTGCTTAGCATTAAATACTGATAAAAAGATTTTAGCAGAACTTTCAAATCTAGCAGGTGGATTGGTGTGTGAAGAATTAGGAGTAATTCCTGTAAACAAAGAAAAACTGCTTAACGAGACTATTAAAATATATGGATAATTCCAAATCACAGAATCACACCGGTAAAAAAGAGCAAGTTAGACAGATGTTTAACAATATTGCTTGGAAATACGATTTTTTAAACCATTTTCTCTCGCTTGGAATCGACCATCTTTGGCGCCGCAGATTAGTTAAAATGCTATGTAAAGAGAATCCTCAACGGATACTTGATATTGCAACCGGAACTGGAGATTTGGCTGTAGCTCTGACAAAATGTAATCCAAAAGAAATAATAGGTGCCGATATTTCTGAAAAAATGTTAGATGTTGGTATAGAGAAAATAAAAAGAAAAAACCTAGATAAACTAATTAAGTTAGAACTTGGGGATTCGGAAGACCTTAAATATTCTGATGAATACTTCGATGCTATAACTGTAGCTTTTGGAGTTCGCAATTACGAAGATTTAAACAAAGGACTAGAAGAAATGTATCG
>JAQIBR010000036.1 GCA_027858955.1 Bacteroidales bacterium | reverse complement strand
TCATAAAACAATACACCAATCAGAGGAGCAAACAATGCTCTAACGCCGGTAAGCGAAAGATGAATTGCCTGTAACTCACCTGCATCTTCATCTTTTCCAAAATAAGATGAGCCAATATGCCATACTAATGACATAGATGCTGCAAAAATACTGTGAAACAATATGTAAAATAGTAGCATATAATATATTTTGATGTTTAGAAACTCAATGCTTGCAGGAAAATATTCAGTCAATGCTAAAAAGAAAATAAACATCGCCATAGATCCAAAGGCTATGGCTGCATATTTGCGCGGATCAATCCTTCCTAAAAGTCTTCCAAAAAAAGGTAAAAGTAAAATGGCAATAATATTATAGGCATTTTTATAAAAGGCAATGCTAGAATAATTCAATCCCAATGCTTTATCAAAATAAATTGTGATTACTGCTATAGTGGACATAAAAGCAAACCCATAAATCATAAAGCCAATTTCAAAATGCAAGTATGGCTTATTTGACTTCATCAAAACCCACATGTTCTGCCAAGAACTTTGTACCGATTCCCAAAAAGATTTTTTAATCACCACTTGTTCAATAGCTTGATAAGGAATTTTTGACAAAAGATGAATAGAGCCTATTCCGAGCGCTGCAACAATCGGAAAAACATAGGTATATGCATAAGGATTCCAATCAAGAAGTAGTCCATAAGCAAAGGTAACAACCAACATTACTATTTTATTAATCGAAATTGCAGAGCTGTATAATTTGCTGAAATTCTCGTTACGATAGGAGCTCTTTAAAAACAAATTTATGTTAGGCATTACAACTGGCGCGGCTAGAAAATATATAAAGAAGATTCCCAGAAAAATCAGATGGAAAAGCCCGTTTCCTTGCATTGCTGCATCACTTTTAGGAAAGAAAACAAGCAAAAACAATGGCATTCGAGTAATTAACGCTGTATAAAGAAGTAATTTCTTTTTATTTCGTATGCGTCGAAGAAATTCATTGATAAAAATAAGACCCGTAAAAACAATAACACTGAATTGGAATAGCACACCCAATTCAAAATTACTTCCTTTTAAACTTTTAATAAAAACAAATTCGTTTAGCGCCAAAACACCTAAAACAGAACCTTCTAAAATACTATATAACAAATGAATACGAAAGGTAATCTTTTCTTTTTGATTAAGATGGTTGGTTTTAAAAAATAGCATGACTCTAATTTGTGCGTGCAAAGATACTTTTGTTTTTCTGATGATGGAATTGATTTTTTTCACTATTTTTATATTCAAAATCTGCTATTATGCTATTTTTTCATTCTGCAAAATTGGCTTAACTTTGCAACATTCCTTTAATGCTTAAAACAACTATTTTATGGCAACTGCTAAAAAATTTGCGCTAATCGGAGCTGCTGGTTATATTGCCCCTCGGCATATGGAAGCTATTCAGGAAACTGGAAACAACTTAGTTGCAGCGCTTGATAAATTCGACTGTGTGGGAATTATGGATCGATTCTTTCCTGATGCAAGTTTCTTTACAGAGCCTGAACGATTCGACCGCCATTTAGATAAGCTTCGCAGATTAAACAAAGGTTATGCTGTTGATTTTGTCAGTATTTGTACTCCTAACTATCTTCATGATTCACATATCCGCTTGGCTTTACGCAATAATGCTCATGCTATTTGCGAAAAACCGGTTGTATTGAATCCTTGGAATGTTGATGCACTTCAAATACTTGAACAAGAAACTAAAAAAGATATTTATACTATTCTTCAATTACGGCTACATCCTTCAGTGATAGAATTAAAGAAGAAAGTAGAAAATGGACCTAAGGACAAAATTTACGATATTGATCTGAGTTATATCACTTCTCGCGGAAAATGGTATGATATTAGCTGGAAAGGCGATATTTCAAAATCGGGTGGTATTACAACAAACATTGGCGTTCATTTCTTTGATATGCTTTCCTATGTTTTTGGAAAACCAAAAAAGAGCGATGTACATTTATTGCAACAGCATAGAGCATCAGGATATATAGAACTAGAAAAAGCACGTGTTCGATGGTTTTTAAGCATAGATAGCAATGATATCCCTAGTAAGAAAAGAGAACAAGGACAAAGTACTTTTCGTTCAATTTTAATGGAAGGAGAAGAATTTGAATTTAGCGGTGGATTTACTGATTTGCATACAATTAGCTATCAGAAAATTCTTGAAGGAACTGGTTTTCGCATTGAAGAAGCAAGGCAAAGTACTGAAATGGTGCATCATATTCGAAATACAAAACAACTTGGCTTGAAAGGAAATTATCACCCTTTATTAAAATCCATAACTATCTAATTAAATATGAGACTAAATTGAGTTATTCTATTACATACAATTGGTATGCAGTATATGTGCGTTCAAGAGCAGAAAAAGCTGTTTACGATCGTTTTATAGATCAGGGGATTGAAGCTTTTCTTCCCCTGGAACGTAAATTACGAAAATGGAGCGACAGGAAAAAATGGGTTGAAGTTCCATATATCAATTCCTACGTTTTTGTTAAATCAAGCGAAAAAGAGTACTTCGACGTACTTAATACTTTTAACGTAGTGCGTTTTGTTGCTTTCGAAGGACAAGCGGCCATTATTCCTGAATGGCAAATTGATGTTATGAAAAAGATAGTGAGTTCTAAAGAGTCTTTTCATTTTAGCAGTCACAGATTTCAAAAAGGAGAAAAAATCGTTATTGAATCCGGTGTTCTTACCGGTTTTTCCGGAGAAGTAATTCACGATAGCACTGGCAAAAAGAAAGTACTTATCCGTATCGATCAAATTGGTTATTCCTTGGTCGTTGAAATGGACATACTGGAAGTCAAAAAGGTGAAATCCTAATTTATAAATCCCCATTTTTGCAGAAAAATTATGGAAATCAAAATTGGCTTAAAGGCCGAATTCGAAATTATTGTTAGCCCAAAAGATACTGCTGCTCAATACGGTTCTGGGAGTTTGAATGTATTTGCTACACCTGCGATGATTACACTTATGGAAAAAACTGTAATGATGTGTATTGCAGAGCAACTCGAAATTGGCCGGAACAGCGTGGGTACCGAAATCAATGTAAAACATATTAAGGCAACTAAAGTTGGAGAAGCTGTTCTTTGTGTTGCAGAACTTATCGAAATCGATCGATCTAAATTAATATTTACTGTTGAAGCTTTTGATAATGAAGGCTTGATTGGTCATGGAACTCACAAACGTTTCCTGATTGACGAAAAACAATTTATGGCGAAATTAAATCGCGAAAACTAAAAAAAAACGAATGATCAATTATAAAAAATTCACTCTTTCAAACGGCTTAACACTTCTTGTTCATAAAGACGATTCAACACCTATAGTTGCAGTAAACATCTTGTACAAAGTTGGATCGCGCAACGAATCGCCTGACAAAACAGGATTTGCACATTTATTCGAGCATCTAATGTTTGGCGGATCAGTTAATATTCCAAGCTACGATCAACCGCTCGAAAAAGCAGGTGGCGAAAACAACGCATTTACCAATAGCGATATAACAAACTATTACATCTCGCTCCCAAAGGAAAATTTGGAAACAGCCTTTTGGTTAGAATCCGATCGGATGTTGAATCTCGGTTTTTCAGAGAAAAGTCTGGAAGTTCAGCGACAAGTAGTGGTCGAGGAGTTTAAACAATCTTATTTAAATCAACCCTACGGCGATGTCTGGATGCTTCTAAAGCCATTGGCCTACAAGCATCATCCTTATCTATGGAATACCATCGGAAAAGAAATTAAGCATATAGAAGATGCGCGAATGGAAGACGTAAAAGCTTTTTACAAAAAGCATTACAATCCAAACAACGCCATTTTAGTTGTTGCAGGAAATGTGGAAGATAATGAGATTTTGACACTTACCGAAAAATGGTTTGGAGAAATTCCTTCCGGAAATTCAATTATAGAAATTCTGGAACAAGAACCTGAGCAAACTGAAGCACGATTTCAGGAAGTTTTTCGCGATGTTCCAGTCGATTCTCTTTATAAAGTCTATCCAATGGCCGCTCACGGAGACAAAGATTATTATACCGCGGATTTGCTTTCTGATATTTTATCCAACGGAAATTCATCACGACTCTATCGCAAACTCATCAAAGAAGAGGGCGTTTTCTCAGAATTAGATGCTTACATTACTGGCGACTTTGATCCCGGTCTTTTTGTTTTCAGCGGAAAGCCTGCCGATGGAGTTTCTTTGGAAGAGGCTGATGAAAGATTATTGAAAGAAATTGAATTGATTAAAAATGAATTGATTTCAGAATTTGAATTGCAAAAAGTAAAAAATAAACTCGAGGCAAGTCATATTTTTGGTGAGACCAGCATTTTAAATAATGCTATAAATTTAGCTATCGCCGAAAGTTTGGGTGATGCAAACACCGTAAATTTGGAGAAGGAAATCTATGCTAAAATAAGCGCCGATGAAATTCAGCAAATAGCACAGAGAATTTTCCAATCAAAAAAATCTTCCACTTTATATTACCGTTCAAACCAAGAAAAAGATGCAACTAAATAGAATATCCCCTCCACAAATTCAAACGGTAAAAGAGATAGCTTTACCTGTTACCAATAAATCAAATCTATCGAATGGCATTCCTGTTTTTTCTATCAATGTTGGCGCACAGGAAGTCGTAAAAATTCAATTAGTTTTTAAAGCAGGAATTTGGTTTCAATCGCAAGCTTTAGAAGCTTTATTTACAGGACAAATGTTAGAAGAAGGAAGTCAGAATTTTACGGCTTCTGAAATAGCGGAAAAACTGGACGATTATGGAGCCTTTGTGCACAAAAAAGTAAATCGCGATAATGCCTGCATCGATATTTATTGCCTAAGTAAACATCTGGAATCTGTTCTAACAGTTGTTGCTGATATATTGAAAAATCCATTGTTTGGCCAGTCAGAATTGAATCGCTTACGCGAACAGGAAATACAATCGTTTATTGTTCGCCATCAAAAGGTGAAGCATATTGCCCAAAAACAATTTTCAGCCTTGCTTTTTGGAGATCAGCATCCATATGGAGTTTCTGCAAAAATTGAAGATTATGACGCGATTACGTCTCCAATACTAAAGCGTTTTCACCAAAAACATTACAGTAGTAGCAATTGTCGGATTTTTATCTCAGGAAAAGTAAACGAATCTACCTTAAAACTTGTGAATCAGTTTTTCGGACAAGAACAATGGGGCGAGTCAAAAACAGTTCAAGTTCCTTCAATTATTGCTACATCTAGTACTGAACTGAAACATTATGTCCCAAAAGAAAATGTGCTTCAATCGGCTATTCGAATTGGAAGCCGAACTATTGGAAGAAAGCATCCCGATTATTTTGCTTTAAGCTTAGTCACCACCTTATTTGGAGGTTATTTCGGTTCTCGCTTAATGAGTAATATTCGTGAAGACAAAGGTTATACTTATGGCATTTACGCAGGTGTTTCCTCACATATACACGACAGTTCATTCACCATTAGCAGCGAAGTTGGAGCAGATGTGTCTCAAAAAGCCCTCAATGAAATTCGTATTGAATTGAAGCGATTAAGAACCGAAAAGGTGAAAGACGAAGAATTGAATCTGGTAAAAAACTATATGTCGGGAACTTTTTTGAGATCTTTAAATGGGCCTTTTGCATTGGGCGAAGTGATAAAATCGCTTTACGAACACAACTTACCAGAAGATTTCTATCAGCAATACTTAAATATGATTCATAAAGTAAATCCTGAAGATGTACTAAAAATTGCCAATCAGTATTTGCACGAAGATAAAATGATTGAATTGGTTGTGGGGAAAAAGTAAAATCTACTTTCAGAATTCTTTGGTTTTGATTGCTTTATCAAAACGAAATCCCTACTTTTGCGACCTGTTTTTTTCTATAAAAATACAGTTTGCAACTAATCAGAATAAAGAAAAGTAATGATAATAAGAGATTTCAAAAATCTTTAATTTTCTCTGTGTCACTTTGTGCTACTTCTATGTAATAGCTGTTTCACAAAGGTACACAGAGAAGACGCAGAGCTTCACAAAGATTATTGAAAGATTATCCTTTATTTTAACGCTGATTTGTTACTAATTCTTTAAGTTGATTTATAAACTCAAAAAATATCCATTATGTTAAGAGATAAGGAAATATTTGACCTGATTGCCAAAGAAAAAGAACGCCAAATGCGCGGTTTGGAGCTAATCGCTTCCGAGAATTTTGTGAGTGATGAAGTATTACAGGCTATGGGCTCTGTTTTAACTAACAAATACGCCGAAGGCTATCCCGGCAAACGCTACTATGGCGGTTGCGAAATAGTTGATCAAACAGAACAAATTGCCATCGATCGCGCCAATGAATTATTTGCTTGCGAGTATGCCAATGTTCAGCCTCACTCAGGCGCTCAGGCAAATATGGCTGTAATGTTAGCTTGCTTAAAACCTGGCGATACTTTTATGGGTCTTGACCTTTCACACGGCGGACACCTTTCTCACGGAAGTGCGGTTAATTCCTCAGGAATTCTTTACAATGCAGTTTCTTACGAAGTAACTGAAGAAACGGGCGAGGTTGATTATGATATGATGGAAGCAAAAGCATTGGAAACCAAGCCAAAATTAATAATTGCCGGAGCTTCGGCCTATTCACGTGATTGGGATTATGAACGCATGCGCGAAATAGCAGATAAAATTGGCGCTATTCTTTTTGCTGACATTTCTCATCCTTCAGGATTAATTGCCAAAGGGCTTTTAAATGATCCTGTTCCTTATTGTCATATCGTTACTACAACGACTCATAAAACTTTACGGGGCCCACGTGGCGGATTAATTTTAATGGGCGAAGATTTTGAAAATCCCTGGGGTTATAAAACACCAAAAGGAGCAACAAAAATGATGTCTGCTTTATTAAATTCTGCTGTTTTTCCAGGTATTCAAGGTGGTCCTTTAGAGCACGTTATTGCGGCAAAAGCTGTTGCTTTCGGCGAAGCTTTAACTGATAATTATATGCAATATATACTTCAGGTTCAGAAAAATGCGGAAGCAATGGCCGATGCATTTATTGAAAAAGGATACCACGTAGTTTCTGATGGAACCGACAACCATTTGATGTTGATTGATTTACGCTCTAAATTTCCTGAAATTACAGGAAAAGTAGTTGAAAACACTTTGGTAAAAGCCGATATTACAGTGAACAAAAACATGGTTCCTTTCGATAGTCGTTCTCCTTTCCAAACTTCAGGTTTGCGCTTTGGAACTCCTGCTATTACAACACGCGGATTAAAGGAAGAGCATATGCCATTAATCGTTGATCTGATAGACGAAGTTATTTCTAATTTTGAAAGCGAAGAAGTTATTGAAAGCGTTAAAAAACGAGTTAATGAATTGATGAAAGATTTTCCATTGTTTAAGTGGTAATTTTTTTGAAAATGCGAGAGTGAAGGTTTGAATTTAAGTCAAGCCTTCACTATTTTTAGGTCTTATATAGATTACTCATTTTTTAATGTGATTCATCGGAATTCTTTGTTAATTCTCTTAAGTATGCATTAATGCTATTGTTTAAAAGAACAGTACGAATATTTCTATAGACCTTTAGAAATAATTATCTTTGAGCATGACAAAAACAAATTCAAATAATAGTCCTTTGGCCGAGGTTTTTGGTTTTCCATTGGAGAACGATTCGACTAAAGCTCAAAGATATAGAAATCAAAAACTTTGTCCCTTCAATAATAAAGTTCCAAATTGCACAAAAGACAAAGCGAATAATCCATTAGGAGTTTGTAGCGTAAAACATGGTAATACATCTGTAATTACATGTCCCACAAGATTTAGAGAAGATTGGATTATTGTTGAGAATGCTGCTCAATTTGCATTTGGTTCTAAAACAAAATGGACATCAATATCGGAAACCAAATTAGTTGATAAAAATGGTCAGTCTGCTGGCAATATTGATTTTGTTCTTGTTGCTTATAACGATAAAGGTGAATTGATTGATTTTGTATCTTTAGAAGTACAAGGAGTTTATATTTCTGGAAATTTGAGGAATCCATTTGAAGCCTATTTACAGAGTCCATCGAAAGATTTCAAGTGGCCAAGCGGTTATAATTATCCTAAGCCTGATTATCTTTCTTCTTCGAGGAAGAGGCTAATACCTCAAATGCTATATAAAGGTGGAATATTTCAAATGTGGAAAAAGAAACAAGCTGTATCGATGCAGAAATCATTTTTTGATACATTACCTTCTCTACCAACAACATCAAAATCAAAGGCAGATATTGCATGGTTTCTGTATGATCTGGTTTTCGATAAAAATACAAAGGGATATTCTCTCAAACTAGTAGATACAGTTTATACTGAATTTGAACCTGCGCTTTTGCGTGTTACGACGCCTGAGCCTAGTAATATCTCCGATTTCATTGACATATTGCAAA
Organism: Bacteroidales bacterium; assembly: GCA_027858955.1. Taxonomy (GTDB): domain Bacteria; phylum Bacteroidota; class Bacteroidia; order Bacteroidales; family UBA12170; genus UBA12170. The sequence continues at coordinate 12,356 of JAQIBR010000036.1, read as the reverse complement.
GCAAACTAGATGATCATTTAGACATAAATGCACCTGACGCTCCATCATTAACCGATATTATTAGCCGATAATTATGGAAAATCAATTATCAATATTCAATATTGAAAAAGAGAAGCTAGCAAAAACAAATGTTGTTAATGTAGCATCAGTTCCTCAAAGAAGTCCTTTTCGCTACCCTGGAGGGAAAACTTGGTTAATACCTACCGTCAGGAATTGGTTACGACAAGATGAGAAACCAAAACTTCTGCATGAGCCATTTGCTGGTGGTGGAATAGTAAGTTTAACAGCTGCATTTGAAAATTTTGCTCAACATATTAGTATGGTAGAGTTGGATGAAGATGTTGCAGCAGTTTGGGATGTTTTAATTAATGGAGACTATGAATGGCTCGCAAACAAAATATTCCATTTTGAACTAACATCGGAAAACATTTCTAAAGAATTTGAAAAAGAAAATAAATCAATTAACGATATAGCTTTCTGTACGATACTTAAAAATCGAATATTTCATGGGGGAATTATAACTAAGGGTTCTGGTCTAATTAAAAATGGGGAAAACGGTAAAGGAATTCTTTCACGATGGTATCCGAAAACTTTAAGGGATAGAATGATGGCTATAAGCATGGTTAGACATAAATTGTCTTTTATGCAAGGAGATGGATTTTCTATCTTAGAGTCTTGTAAAAATGAAAAAGATTCATTCTTTTTTATTGATCCTCCATATACAAAAGCTGGAAGAAGACTTTATACGTATTTTGATATTGATCATGAAAAGTTATTTGAAATTACATCAAAATTATCAGGAAAGTTTATGATGACTTATGATGATACTATTGAAATACGTGAATTAGCAGAAAAATACAACATGGAATTTCGAACAATTCCCATGAAAACTACTCACCATATAAAAAAGAATGAAATTATTTTATCTGATAATTTTACTTGGTGGAAATAAAAGCCGCAATGTGAAATAACTCATACTAACATTTATATCAAAAAAATGAAATCCCTAGTCCACATCATTTTACTAAGCTTTTTTCTCCCAAACATTGCCACGGCACAAGAAGAAAGTAAATCAAGCATTAAAAAATTATACGATAACGCATTGACCACAAGGAAGGCTTATAATCAGCTTGGTCTATTATGCGAAGAAGCTCCCGGTCGATTAATCGGAACGCCCAACTCATTTATCGCTGTTGATTTAATGAAAAGGTACCTTGAAGATTTGGGTGCCGACACCGTGTTTTTACAGCCATTCTCTTCTCCCGCCTGGATTTGTCATTCGGCTTCCGCAACAATGATAGTAGACGGTAAAGAAATTCATTTGAATATAGATGCATTGGGGCCATCGGGATCTACTCCTAAAAAAGGCATCAGTGCTAAAATTATTGAGGTAATGAGTTTGGATGAAGTGCGTGAATTAGGAAGGGAAAAAATTGAAGGCAAAATTGTTTTTTATAATCGTCCTGCTAATCCTTCATATTTCAATACCTTTCGTGCCTATTCGGAAGCAGTGGATCAGCGTTATTGGGGACCTTCGGTTGCCAAAGAATTTGGGGCTGTCGGCTCTATCACACGTTCGGCTACAAACAATTTGACTGATTTTCCTCATACGGGAAGTTGTGAGTTGAAGGGTGATAAAATTCCAGCCATTGCCGTTTCAACAAATGATGCAGAAAAGTTGAGCGCAGCTTTGAAGAATCATCCTCACTTAAAAGTAAATATTAAAATAGATGCTGAAGACATTATTACAAACACCTACAATGTCATTGCCGATTTAAAAGGAAGTGAAAAACCTGATGAGTATATTGTTGTTGGAGGTCATCTGGATTCTTGGCACAACACAGAAGGCGCTCACGATGATGGTGTTGGTTGTTTGCAATCGACTGAAGTTTTGCGTTTGTTTAAAAATCTTGAGTTGAAAAACAAAAGAAGTATTCGTGTGATCCTATTTATGGATGAAGAATTGTACCAAGCTGGAGGAAACTCTTATGCAGCTTATTCCAAAGAAAATGAAATTAAAAATTATTTTGCAATGGAATCGGATGCTGGTGGATTTACTCCACGCTTTTTCACGATTGGAGCTACGGATAGTATTGTAGCAAAAATTCAGGAATACAAACATTTTCTTCAGCCTTATGGCATTAAAAATATTATTGCTGGAGGTGGCGGTGTCGATATCGGACCTTTAAAAGAATTTGGCGTTCCTCTCTCCGGTTATCGTTCCGATTGGCAACGCTATTTTGATATGCACCATTGTGCAAATGACACTTTCGATAAAGTGAATTTCAGGGAAATGCAATTGGGGAGTGCCGCTATGGCCAGTCTGATTTATTTGATAGATCAATTTGATTTGGCGGAATAAAAAGATAGTCATACGATGACTCGCAGTCATCGTATGACTTTAACTAAATCTTATTCAAGGCTTGACTTGAAGTATAGTCAGGGCTTGACTTAGAGTCAAACCCTGACTAAAAAGTTAAATTTTATTCGTTTTCCCCAAGGAATCTTTCTGATTCAATAGCTGCCATACAACCTGATCCTGCAGCAGTAACAGCTTGACGATAAATTGTGTCTTGAATATCGCCTGCAGCAAAAACACCCGGAATATTTGTTGTTGTACTTCCGGGAATTGTCTTAACGTATCCAGCTTCATCTAATTCAAGCTGACCTTTAAATAAATCACTATTTGGTTTATGACCAATGGCAACAAAGAAACCCGAAATATTGATTTTCTTCTCCTCACCTGTTTTATTATTTAACAAAATAGCTCCATTAACTGATTTGTTAAATCCCTTTTTCGTCCCTACAATTTCTTTGGTATTGTGATTCCACAATATCTCAATTTTGGGATTATTCATTACACGATGTTGCATAGCCTTTGATGCACGTAGCTCATCGCGACGAACAATCATATACACTTTGTTAACCATATTGGCAAGATAGGCAGCCTCTTCACAGGCAGTATCTCCACCTCCCACAACAGCTACATCCAATCCTTTATAAAAGAAACCATCGCAAGTTGCACATGCCGAAACGCCTCCGCCATTGTATTCCTGCTCAGACTCCAAACCCAACCACATTGCCGAAGCACCGGTTGCTATAATAACAGTTTCAGCAATAATGGTTTTTCCATCATCTGCATTACAGGTAAACGGCCGCTTAGAGAAATCCACACTTGTTATTTCGCCCCAGCGCACATCAGTACCAAATCTTTTGGCCTGATGTTGCATATCTTCCATCATCTTTGGACCTTCGACGCCATCAGGATAACCAGGATAATTATCTACTTCTGTAGTTATTGTTAACTGTCCACCAGGTTGCATACCTTGGTAAATTACAGGTTTTAAATCTGCTCTTGCAGCATAAATTGCGGCAGTATAACCTGCGGGGCCTGAGCCAATAATCAAGCTTTTTACGTTTTCAACAGCTTCACTCATTGTATATTTATTTTTTATGATTTTTATCTTTAGTCTTGGGCTACTCAAAAATTATTCCATACGAATTCATCCTTAAGTTAGTCCTATTATTCGTCGTATTTAATTAAAAACCTGACAGAATGGCGAGATTGATTAATGCTTGCTATTTCATCTCATCAAAATCGGATATCTTTATTTCCTCCATCTTTGGTTTCAAAATATATTTACTGCACAAATTACAGGCATACTCAGGATGCACATTATAGGTCGTGAACTGAAAACCCATATCCTCAATGGAATAACGCAATCTGAAATCGGAATAGAACTTTTTAAAGGAAAAAGAATTTAGCGACATACTTATCCCCTTTCCAATGGCTTTCATATAGCTTTCCTTGAGTGTCCAGAGTTGGTAAAAATACTCGATTTGATCCTCTTCCTGAAAAGCGAATAAGTCGTCTAGCTCTTCTCTGGTAAAAAATCGCTTGGCAACATTTAATCTATTTCCTTTGTTTTTTTCAATATCAATACCTACCGGGCAATCAGAAAAAGCAACAACCACATAATCGCCCGAATGGGAAATATTAAAATGTGCTTTTGGATAGTTTTTTAAAGATGGCTTTTCGTGGTCGTTATAATCAAATTCAAGTTGAAAAGGATCTATTTTCAATTCCTTTGCATAAAATCGGCGCACGATTAAATCTGCTATTAAACTTCTTTGTTTATCGGAGGCAAATCTAAAAGTCTCAATTTTTGAAAGTAATGTTTGTGGCAGTTTTGATTTTATACTTTGATAAAATTTATCAAAATCAGATTTATCAATTAAACGATATGAAAACACTTGTAGCATAGTTTTTTACATATTTTGTTTTTCGCCACTGAGACAAATTATTCAAATTATTAGGCAATATTGAATCCACTCCGAAAAGTCAATTCATTATCCCAAAGGGATAAAATTTGAATAACCACTGGTGAAACCAGGGGGAAAGAAATGAAATCTAAATCACAACCCTGAAAGGGTTGAACTTTTAGCGTGTTAATATTCAACCCTTTCAGGGTTGCCGGGCTCATCTTTCATTCTTCCGTGGGTTTTACCCACGGTTATTCAAATTCAGTCCTTTCAGGACTATTTTTAGACTTTTCGGTGCAGACTCAATCAGTCATATTTCAACTTAAAAAATCTTAGGAAAACGAATAGGGTTTACTTCGTGCATAATATTGTACACTGCTTCAAAAACATCTTCTGCATTGGGATTTGAGAAATAATCGCCATCGGTACTATATGCTGCACGGTGATCTTTTGCAGTGAGCGTTCTGGGTTCCGCATCCAAAGAAAAATATCCTTTCTGCTCTTCCAAAACCTTTTGCATCATAAAAGCAGTTGCACCTCCTGGGACATCTTCATCAAAGAATAACACTTTATTGGTTTTATTTAATGATCGACCAACTACTCCATAAGTATCAAAGGGTAACAAAGTCTGAACATCAATAAGCTCAACATCAATACCATATGCAATAAGTTGTTCAACGGCATCTTCGGCAATGCGAACGCAAGAACCGTAAGTTACCAAGCTAATATCTTTTCCTTTTTTCAAAACTTCTGGTTTTCCTAAAGCGACTCGAAACTCACCAAGATTATCAGGCATTCGTTCCTTCAATCGATAAGCATTTAGAGGTTCTATTACCAAAGCCGGCTCATCAGAAGCCAATAAAGTATTATAAAAACCTGCAGCTTGTGTCATATTACGAGGTACACAAACATACATTCCCCGAATGGAATTGATAACCATACTCAAAGGTGAACCTGAATGCCAAATTCCTTCCAAGCGATGACCACGAGTACTAATAATGATAGGCGCTTTCTGTCCTCCCTTTGTTCTGTAAAGCGTAGTAGCGATATCGTCACTCATCACTTGTAATGCATAAAGCAAATAATCGAAATACTGTATTTCAGCAATTGGACGAAAACCTCTTAAAGCCAGGCCTAAACCTTGTCCTATTATGGTCGCTTCACGAATACCTGTATCAAATATTCGTTTTTCACCATACTTTTCCTGCAAGCCTTCATAGGTCTGATTTACGCCGCCAATTTTCCCGACGTCTTCACCAAAACCAACAACCAAAGGATTATTCTGATAGATATAGTCCCAATTATCGCGAAGGATTTCTCTTCCCGGAACTGATTTAGAATTATCGGAATATCGAGCAGGAATTTCTTTAACTAATATTGCTGCCTGTTTAGTATGACTGTACAAAAATGAATTATAGCGATATGCATTTTCATCCATTTTCTTTTCGAGCCAAAGAGTAATATTTGCTTTTAAAGAATGTTCAGGGTCGCTACAACTATCGCAAACCAAGCGCAAAATTTTTCTGGCCGAAGAAATAATATCTTTTCTTAGAGGTTCGCCCAATATGGCCAAATCCTTTTTTATTTTATCAATTTGAGGCGTTTTAGTGCAATGGCAAGTCGCAATATTAGCAACTTCCAAAAACGCATCACGCTCTTTTATTATAGGATTAACATTATTTTTCCAGGCAGCTTTTTTTGCTTCTTTGGCTCTTTTAATGGCTTTGGTTTCTATTTCATATAATTCTTCTGATGATGAAATGCCCTGCTCAATTATCCATTCACGCATACGCGAAATTCCATCGAAATCCTTCTCCCATTGCAAGCGGTCTTCCGATTTATAGCGTTCGTGCGAACCAGATGTAGAATGTCCTTGTGGTTGGGTAACTTCTGTAATATGAAATAAAACAGGATTATGTTCCTTGCGACAATGCGTTATTCCTTCTTTGTAGATTTCAACCATATTGGCGTAATCCCACGCTTTTCCTTTCAGTATTTTAAATCCTTTGCCTGCATCATTGTTTTCGAATCCGCTTAAAGCCTCTGAAATGTTTTGTTTGGTAGTTTGATATCTATTGGGAACTGAAATTCCCCATCCATCGTCCCAAATCGAAATAGCCATAGGGAGTTGCATTACTCCTGCAGCATTGATGGTCTCCCAAAAATGTCCTTCAGATGTTGACGCATCGCCAATAGTACCAAAAGCAACTTCATTTCCTTTGTTCGTAAAATTATTAAATGTGTGAAGATTTGTGTTTTCTTTGAAGAGCTTAGATGCAAGAGCCAAACCTAACAATCGTGGCATTTGTCCTGCTGTAGGCGAAATATCGGCACTAGAATTTTTCTGACCCATCAGATTTTTCCATTCTCCATTTTCATCAAGACTCCGAGTAGCAAAGTGATTGTTCATCAAACGGCCAGCATTGGCAGGGCTATTTTTAATGTTGGTATCGCCATAGAGTTGAGCAAAAAACTCTTCAGGCTCCATCATTCCTGCTGCTAGCATAAAGGTTTGATCGCGGTAGTAACCTGAGCGCCAATCGCCTTTTTGAAAAACCTTGGCCATTGCCAATTGGGGAATTTCTTTTCCATCGCCAAAAATGCCAAATTTGGCTTTTCCTGAGAGTACTTCACGCCTACCTAATAAACTCAGTTGCCGACTTAAATTAGCGATATAATAATCGTGTAAGACTTCTGATTTATAATCGATTGTATGTTTTTCTTTTCTTTTAGTCATTTAAATTCATTCTGAATAAGCGATGCAAAAGTATGGAAAATTTAGGGAAGTCAGTTTAACGTTGGCTTATCAAATTGTAATACAATAAAAAAGGCTGTATAAAAAATTGAAATAGTCGCCTAAATGTTTATTTATAAGACGCATCTTTTTTATACAACCCTAATAAATCTCTAAAATTTTTATCGTTTTAAGAGATTAACAATTAAAAGTAACACTACAGCACCAATTGTGGCGGTAATCAAAGTGCCAATTATGCCGGCACCCAGACTGATGCCTAATACTCCAAAAAGCCAATTTCCTACAAAGGAACCTACAATACCGAGAATAAGGTTTATGATCCAACCAAAGCCTCGACCTTTCATTAACCAACCTGCCAAAAAACCGGCAGCAATACCAATTAAAATAATGTAAATGAGATCCATAATAAATTTAATTTTGGGTTAATAATATTGTTTACTATTCAAATATATAATTTTTTTCAAAACAATTTAAGAAAATTAGAAGAATACATGCTATGATTGACGCTTAATATACTCTTATTCAAACAATTAATATAGTTCATCTGTAAGTTGAAGCAGTGTTACATTATTCAAGTTCCAATGATGGATTATATCATCAACATATATATCTCGAACACAAATAATCCATTTCTTATTAGGAATTTTAATTAAATCGGAGAAAATAGGTCCCCATAAATAGCCGTTCAAATCAAGTTTTCCTATTTCATCCAAAACAATCCAATCGTTTTCTTGAACAGCAGAATGCAAAATTGATTTTCCTTTTTCGATTGCTTCAGGATTAAAATAAAACGCCTTAATCTTGATCCACTCTTCCTTTGCCATTCGTTGAGCAAATGGTGTTTTTATATTGGTTTGCACATTCATCAAATCAAATCCAGAGCGAATATTATTATCCCAAAAACCGGGAGCCACTATTCCACCCACATTTTCTCCATTTGATTTAAGTTGATTCACAATTTCGAGACAACGAGTAGTTTTACCTTCGCCTTGTCCTCCGCTTAGAATGTAGATTTTTGTCTCTTTCATTTAAGCAAAATCACGAATAAGTTGTTCTGCCAGTTTTGGCAAACCAATACCTGCTTTTTCGGCAATAGTCGTTAGTTTTGATCTGTACGCTTGTTGATCGGCATTAGGATCGATATAAAAAACAGGTGTATTTTCAGGGGCAAAATCAATTAATCCTGCTGCCGGATACACTACTAAAGAAGTGCCTACAACTATTAAAATATCAGCTTGTCTGACTATGGCTGCTCCTTTTGAAATATTATGAACCGCTTCACCGAACCATACAATATGAGGTCGGAGTTGTGAACCTTTTTCACATAAATCGCCTTTTTTTAATTCCCAATGTTTGAGTTCGTAAACCAAACTTTCATCCACAGTGCTTCTAACTTTTTTAAGCTCGCCATGCAAATGCAATACTTTAGTTGAGCCTGCTCTTTCGTGTAAATCGTCTACATTTTGAGTTACTATCTCAACATCAAAATGTGTTTCCAAATCGACCAAGGCTTTATGTCCTGCATTGGGTTCTACTTCAAAGAGTTGTTTTCTCCTAATATTGTAGAATTCCAAAACAAGATCCATATCATTTTGCCAGGCAATAGGACTTGCCACTTCTTCCATGCGGTGGTTGCGCCACAATCCATTGGCATCGCGAAAAGTTGAGATTCCGCTTTCGGCGCTTATGCCTGCTCCGCTTAAAACTACTAATTTTTTCATTTGTTTATTATTTGATTATTTCAGGTCTATTGTTGAGTCCACTTCGAAAAGTCGATAGATTATCCCGAAGGGATAAAATTTGAATAACCATCGGTGTAACCAGTGGAAAATATACGAAATTGAAATCACAACCCTGAAGGGGTTGAATTTCTAATATGTTAATATTCAACCCATTCAGGGTTGTGGGATTGTTTTTCATTCATCCGTGGGCTAAGCCGTTCGGCTGAGACTTCGGCGTGAGCTCAAACGCTCACGACGAAGCCCACGGTTATTCAAATTCAGACCTTTCAGGACTTTTTTCATATTTTCATACTTTTCTGATCAGACTCATTGTTAAATTATTTAAAGCCACAAAATGGTCAAAGATTAACTTTCCTGACTCCTTCTTTTTGAACTTGTAAGAAATCCTTACAAGTTGCCATTTCAACTAATTCGCCCTCTTCAAAAATGCTTTTTAAGTGCATATTTATTTTAGGTACAGAGCTTTGAAACAGTTCAGCCATAAGTTTTTGCGCTAGCCAAACAGTTTCATCCTGAAAACGAACATCTATTTTTGTTTCTCCGCTTTCGGATTGATAGATTATTATTCCACGCCGGCATTTTTCATTTTCATTTCTTTAATCCTTTTTTTGTCAATATAGTGAGTTGCATACATATCCTCAATATTTTTATTTCCTGATTTACTGAATTTCAATTTGTGCTTTACTCCCTTTCCATATTTATTGTATACAGTCAGGGATGGTTTTAATTTTAGTTCTTTTGCTATCTTTCTTATGGTTTTATTTATCAAAGTCAGTTTACTTAAATTTGCGTTACATACTTTTTCCAGATAATCAACTCTTCCAAAACGCCAATCCTCATAATTTTTCATTGATAAGTAATCCAGTCTCAAAAGCACATCAACAGCACTAACCAATCCTTTTTCATATCGAAGCGAATGAACTAAGCTTTTTATTTTTTTCTCTAATTCAATATTATTCATTCCTGCCAGCTTTTTCTTTATTCAGCTTGGGTTGTAAATTCAATGTTTCGACCTTCTTTTCTTGCTTGTATAACCATTTCTTGCAGGTCTTCAGGGATTGAATCTAATGGAACAATAAATCCGTCAACCATTACCATTTTATCCATTGGATTACTATTTCTCATTGCTCTAACTGAAAAATCTTTATCAAAATGCGAAAGTTTCAATAAATCTCTTATTTGTTTAGACTTACCAGTAACTGTTGATTGCTTAGTTCCATAAAACTCATTTATTTCGTTAACTGAAACATAAGGTTCGGCTGATTTATCAAACAAGAAATTAATCAATCCAAGTGCATGAATAATACTTGCCGCCCATATTTCAATTTTCCCGCTTTCGAAAGGAACATTTCTTTTTCGTCCAAGTTTTTTTATTAATTTTTCCGAAAGCTGAAAGTATTCATCATCAAGCTTTTGAGCGCAAAATGCTCCAGTTAATTCTATTAATCTGTTTTCTATTTCTTTTAATCCTGCTTTATTCATATTTTTTTTAACTGTAAATTTATAATTATTTTTTCTGTTTTTGAATTGCTAGTAATGAATAATTGTTGTTCAAAAATTGAAAGTGATTATTTGCATTTTTTACTTTTATTTCTCTTGCATATTATTCAATCTCAATTTTATCAATTTCGTTCATCAATCTGTCAGTTTCCGATAGAGCAACTATTATTTTCTGATAATGCAAAATATCATCAAAATTTAGTGTTCTTTCTTTGCGATCTTTTAACCATTTTTGTGCAGGCTGTATTCTCAAAATATTGTTCTGCATTTATCCAAATTCTGCCTTTTTGTTGAGACAGGGAATGCCCTGTCTGTACATTATTATCTGTTATTTCCCAATCCTTTTTACCGATTTTTGTAGTAATTGTATTGTTACCATCAATTGGATAAGATGTAATGAAATCTTCTACTTTTGGACTTTCCAACAAATGTATTTGCCTTATTTCTCCACCCAATTTAACCAATTGCCAAAACGTATTTTTGTCTTTTGGATAAGGTACTCTTGGGAAATCTATTTTTAAAAATTCTTTGTATTTTTCTCTATAACTTGGTGAGTGTAAAACGGCATAGATATAATCCAAAATATCTATTGGGGAGAATGTATTTTCTGATACTAGGCTTGTCGAAATATCTTTTTCGTTAGTAAATGTCAAACTTATTTTTTTAGCAATTTGTTCTACAATCTGAATGTTTAAATTTGGCTTTCGGTCTTCTTTTGCAAAAATACCTTCGGTTTCTTGGTTTGGATAAATGTATAATGGAAAAACACTTGTAATCTCACTTGTTTTATTGGAAACATAAGAGCTTTCTATAATCTTAGAAGTTATAAAAATATGTTGATATGTGCTTCCAGATTTAAACTGTCTGCATAAAGTTAGCCCCACATTTTTACCATTGATAAAATGTTGCATAACTTCCCCTCGTGGCATACAGAGAAACCCTTTTGATTTTCCTGTATAATAAGTCCATCTATCATCAAATAAACGATATGAAACTTTATGAATATTACTATTAGATAAATTGGATTTTTTTAAGTCCTCTTGAGCTAAATTAACCTTCCAATCTCTAACATCTTTTCCAAGTGAATATTTTATCCGTGCTTCTTCAACTTCAAGTTTTACAAAATCATTAATAGTATTTATTAGCTCGTCTTTAGTATTTTTAATTGTAAAACTATCTCTTGCTGTAACAATACCAGCAGAACTTGTTGTAAATAAATCACTTACTTTAAAGCTTTTGTCATATTTCTTCTGAACTTCAAAATCCTTTTGAACAAAGAAATAATTAGGTTTTACATTTGGTAATTCAACATAAGGAACAGAGCCAATATTATTATCCCAAAGAAATTTATATTTATTATCACGCTTTCCAAATAAATCGTAATGAAATATTTTACTAAGTTCGTTATTCTTCTTTTTGCCTGTTTTAACAAATAAATTTATTGAAACACCTTGCATTATATCAAATACATTTACATCAGGAGAACCATCGGGACTAATTTCTTTCTTTTTGCTGTTTCCATGTAAATCTATAGTGTAAATTTTATCATAAGTTTTTAGTAAATTCCAACGCAAACCTCTAAAAGTAGGGTTATCTAAAAATCCGTGCGGATTAATAAATGCTAAAACACCACTTCCGTTTTTTTCAATAAAATATTGTCCATAGCGTAAAAACTTAACATAGTCATCATTAATCCACTTTGGATTTCGTTCTTTTAATTTATCTTTTCCGCCTGGTTCTTTTTTATAATCTTCCATCAGGCTCATAATTCATTCGCCTTTGTTAGCACTTTCGCCACTGTAAGGAGGATTTCCAATCACACACATTACAGGTGTATCACGTTTTATATGATTGGCTTCGTTTGCTTCGGTACTTAACCAATTTGAAAATAAAGTTCCGGTATCTTGGTGGTGTTCTTCGAGTGAATTTGTAAGGTAAATATTAAACCTTTGGCTTTTCGTTGCTTTATAACCTGTATCGCGCAAAAGCATATCTAATTTAAGATGTGCCATTGAGTAAGAAGCCATTAAAAGTTCAAAACCATTTAATCGTGGAATTAAATGCTCATCAACATAGCCGCTCCAAGCACCTTGCAT
>JAQIBR010000244.1 GCA_027858955.1 Bacteroidales bacterium | reverse complement strand
AGAACAATATTAGATTTTTCTAAAAAAGCAAATTCCTTATTTAACTTACTATTTGTTAAATTTTTTAAGTGCAAAAGAACTTTATCAATATCCTCAATATTATTAACCTCAAGACCTGTTTTTAAAGGTTTTATTTTTTCATTTATCTTTTCAAAAAGGTTCTCTTTTTGACTAATAACTGCGCCTAATTTTTCAATAAGTACTTGTTTTTGAGTATTTGTTTGAGCCTCAAAATTTTGATTTTTGATTTCTGTCTTTATGGAGTTGTAACTTTTTTTAAGAACATCTTTCTTCTTTGTTACCTCTGAAAACCCAATGATGTCAGATAAATATTTTAATTTATCTCCTTTAGTATCATCAATAAAACTCGTTAGGTGTTGATATCGTAACAATAAATTTTCTTCCTTCGATTCATCGATATATAGCTTGAAAGCATCAGAAGTGTTTGAAAATTCAGTTGTTAATTTATCTCGTTTGTTGAAAAGCGTTTTGGAGCAATCCAAATCTGACTCTTTAATAAATGAGATATTTACTTCCGAAATATCAACAGAATCAAGTGCTGAATTTCTTAAAGCATCTTTTAAATCTATTTCACTATTGCTTGATAAGTGAGATACTCGGTTTGTATAAAACCATTCAATAGAATCTGAGATGCTACTTTTTCCAGTTCCATTATCACCATAAAGCAAAATAGATTTCCCATTTAGCGGTAATTCTAAATTATTTTTAGCACCTCTAATTCCTTTGATGGTAATGTTATTAATCTTTACTTCCATCTCTCAGTTTTTGAAGTTCATTCTTAACATTAGTATCTGTCAATTTATCATTCTGATAAAGTTCCGCTAGCATTTTTGCAATGTCCGTATCTACATTCTCAATTTCTTCAATATCATTGAAAAAATCATCTAATATTTCTTTTCCAGATTTTACTTTGTCTGCCATAGTGGTTTATTTAAAGTATTTCCAATCAATTTTAAAACTGGAGGATAGCGTTTTATTTTGAATTTCAAAACCAGATTTGTTATTGCAAATCGGGTAAACCCCATATTGTTCCACAAAATCCAGAATGAAATAACTTTCCAAATCTTCGATTCGGAATTGCCAAATATTTTTAAGCATTTCAAAATTAATGTAGGTAAATAGTAAAGGTTCAACTTTTCTGTAATTGCTTAAACCTAAGTTTTTTGATTTACCATCAAAATGCCCTACTAATCTACTGCCAATACTATTAGTTTTCTTCTCGCTCATTCCGATATACAATAGTTTTGACTTGTCAAATGGATATTGTATATCAATAGATTGAGTAAAAATGAAGTATAATCCCGCAATACCATTCAATGGTTTTATATTGGATGGCTCAAATGACTTTGGACTGTCAAAATATATGGTTACTTCATTTGTCATTCTTTAAAAAGCATTAAACTTATCGCCCATAGCGTGTTTTAAATTCCATTTTTTGGTGGTGTCTAAAGCACGTTCCAATACAATTAATTTTTGGTCTGTATGGGTTTTGAAATGTTCTACGGTTTCGTCTGCAATAATTACATCTAAACAAATTAAAGTTTCTTTGTCTCCATCTGTAACAAACAGTATTTCATTCTTTTTGAATTCTTCTTGTTTGGTTAGAGTGTAATTGAGTTTGAAACCGTTTTTGATTAATATTTCGGTAATCAATTCATCTTTATTGAAAGCAGAAACCAATTGGGCTTCTTTGTCTTTGATGTATTTTTTAAGTAACTCAATATTTTCTTCTTCTGATTTTTCCGGGTCTGGGGCAAACTCAACTCTTGGGAAGTTTGATTTTTGAAGTTTGAATACTTTAAAACCCAAACCTTTTAATTGCTCTTGCTCACTTTCTTTTTTGCTGAATAAATCAGGAGATGCGGCTGCCTTTTCTTTAATAATTTTTTCAACCACTCGCTTGTTTCGCTCAATAGTGATGTCACTTATTTTTTTGTAACCTGCTTTGTATGCCTCACTTTTTTTGTCTGTGGTTTCTGGTAGTTGTACTAAAATGTATTTTCTGTTTCCGCCATCTTCTTTGTTTAGCTCTGTTACTGCTTGTCCTGTTGTGCCTGAACCTGCGAAAAAATCTAATATCAAAAATTTTTTAAAATCTTGTTCGTTGAAAAATAGATTTACAATCATTTTAATCAAAGATGAGGGCTTGGGAGTGTCAAAAATCACTTCATCATTGAAAAGGGTTTTGATTTCCGCATTGGCACTTCTTGTTGTACCAAAAAGACCACCTTGCCATATGTTTTCAGCAACTCTACCATTTTGATTTTTTAGATATATTTTTCTAATTATTCTTGTTTCATCATCACTGAAAATAATTTCTCTGTTTTCAATTTTTGACAGTATTTCTGATTCTTGCCATCTCCACCCATTTTCAGGAGGTGCAATTGTTTTTCCGCTTGGAGTAGTAATGTCAAATAATAAAGTCTTTCTGTAGTTTGGACTTCTTGTATCTCCACCCCTCCATTCTCCTTCAGGGTCATTATCGGGGTTGGAATAATTTACATTATCTTCTTCTGTTCTTGGAAATCTAAAGCTTTCAATTGCTTCTGATTTTCTAAACACCATTATATTATTGAATTGTCGAGAAAAATATTTTTCGTCATTTTTACTTTGTTCTGTATGCTTCCATACAATGTTTCCTAAAAAATTCTCCTCCCCAAAAACATCATCACATAATTTTCTTAAGTGGTGTACCTCATTATCATCGATGGAAATAAAAATTACGCCATCTTCTTTTAACAACTGTCTTGCAATCAGTAGTCTGCTGTACATCATATTCAGCCAATTGCTATGAAAACGCCCATCAGTTTCTGCATTGGTATCTATTTTAAAACCATTTTCAGTTATTTCAGCATCCTCCCAGTATTCCTTTTTGTCTTGGTTAAATTTATCAGAATACACAAAGTCTTTTCCTGTATTGTATGGTGGGTCAATGTAAATACACTTTACTTGTTCTCGGTAGCTATTGCTTAGTAATTTCAATACCGCTAAATTTTCGCCTTCAATAATTAGGTTTTCGCTTTCGGTAGGGTTTACACTTCTTTCATCATCATAAACAAGTGTAGCATCAGTAGGTGTAAAGGCTTCTCTTTTAGCATTGCTTTTTCCAAACCATCTAAATTCGTAACGCTCAGTTTCGTTTACGCTTTCAAGGTCAATTACTTTTTTTAATTCGCTAATGTTAAGTTTACCATCATTGGTAAAAAGGTCTGGCATTAATAGTTTTAATTGTTCCAAACGTTCTTTGTTCCAATCGTGCGTTTGTACGTTTTCCATTGGGTTTTCTGTATCGTTTATGTTATTGCTCATTGTCTAATTTCTTTATAATGATATTTTCTACCAGCGATTTCATTTGTGTAATTGCCATTGAATTGAGTTGTATCAATCTGTCTTTTTGAGACAACTCTTGATGAATAAGCATAGCATTGATGCTTTCCAAATTTGATAATACAACCAATTGCTGAATGGTAGCAAAATCTCTAACATTACCTTTTTCGTTAGGGTTTTCTTCTCTCCATTGTTTAGCTGTTTTTCCAAATAAGGCAATGTTTAGTACATCTGCTTCATTGGCATATATAATAGACGTTTGTTTGCCACTTAATTGATTAGGAATTAGGTTTTTCTTTATGGCATCTGTATGAATTTTGTAATTTACTTTTGCTAATGTTCTTTGGAAATTCCATTGTAGTTTTAGTCTATCACTTTCATCTTCTTTTAGTCGTTGGTATTCTTTTACAAGTAGTAATTGGAATTTTGGACTAATCCACATTCCAAAATGAAAGGCAATATCTTTATGTCCATAAGTTCCTCCGTATCTTCCTGCTCTAGCAGTTAAGCCTATTGCGTTAGTAGCTTCAATCCAATTTTTTACAGATAAAACAAAGTTGTTACTACCTGATTCATTTTTAATTGTACCGAATTCGGTATAATTAAAATCAGGATTGTACAATGCTTCCCATTCACCAAGATATTCAATAGTACTTTTTAAGCTAAGCCATTTTATAATTACAACATCCTGCAATTGACTTTTCGCCATATCGGTAAGAGAAATAAAATCATCTTTCTTTTGGGAAAGTACTGTTATTGAAGTGCCTTCAATATTTATTTTTTTTGTTTTTCCCATTATACTTCTTCAATTAATGCGCTAATGTTTTTGGTAGCTTCTGTTTTAAAATATTGGTAGTCTTTAACAGGTGCTTTGTATTGTACTTCTACTCCTAATGTGGCAAAATGCTTTAAGGCACATTCAATTTTATAAATCTCACTTTCTTTTAGAGCTTTTTTATCGTTGATGTCGTTTGTTCCTTTGGTTTCAATTACAAAGTAGAACTCACTTTCTTTTCCATCCCTTAAACTTTTACGTTTCATTACAATACCAAAATCGGGATTGTATTTTCCAATAGGAGTTGGAATTTTGTAATAAGCAGGGAGTTTCATAAAGCAAATGATTTCATCATCTAAATCTGCCCCTAATGCAAAACTTCTTTCAATATTACTATCAGTGAGCATTCTGTTGTAAAAACCTCTATTTGGAGTATCTCTGTACTGAGAGTCATCAACTTGTTTTACAAAGTCGTTAAATTCAAAAGGAAAAGTTTCGTCTGTCAAATGATAATTTAAACCTCTTATCATTTCTTCTAACTCAATATTCTTTATTAATGCAGATGCTTGATGAATAAATTGAGGAGGATTTTTAGCGAAATTCTCGTGATTTGTTTTTTCAATTATTTCAATAGTTGTATTATAACTTAGCCCTGTGCTCTCACTTATTTCTTCTACTAAATCCAATGCTGAGAAATGAGCTTTTAGTTTGTAGTTTTCTTTACCTCCAAATTCATCTTCAATGCCTTCTTCTGTAATAGAGCCAATGGTTCTGCTACTCACTTCTGCTACATAATCAGCAATTTCAATAGTATTCAAAGCCTCTTTACTTCTTTTAATCAATGATGCTTCATCAAAACCTACGGTGTAAGTTGTTTTCTTAGCTAAAGCATTCCAGAATCGTATAAAAGCTTTATTGATAGTGTCATTTTCGCTTCGCTTAAAATGAATTTCATTTTGTTTTTCTCCTTTGTGTGTATGGGTCATTCCCGCACCAGCACCAGAATCACCATAAACCTCTTTTATTTCCTCTTGATATTGCGTTACAAAAGTTTCGTAAGTCTCGTTTGGAATTACTGTCAGTTGGTTAATTCGTTCAGCATCATCTACATTTAATTTGTCATAAATACGCTGTCCGTTAGTATCTACACATATTCGTAAGCCTCTACCAATTTCTTGGCGTTTTTTGATTTCAGAAAAAGAATTGCTTAATGTAGCAATGTTAAAGATATTTGGATTATCCCAACCAACACCTAAAGCGGAGTGTGAAAAGATAAATTCAATTTGATTGGAAACGGAATCACCAAAACTTAACAAGCCTTGTTTGTCTTTTAAAATTGCATCAAAAACATCCTTGTTTTTTCGCATTGATGTTTCATTATCTGTAAACTCGTTTTTTGTGGTTTTCGCAAAATAAGAACCTTGAATCATTTCAATATGCTCTGCGGTTGGTTCTTTATTTTCATGAAATTCAGGATAAATTTCTTTGTATTTTACAATGAAAAGGTTTTTGATTATTGGGTCATCACTTACGTAATTGGCAACTTTATCAATAAAAATAAGCGAAAGGCATTTTATGCCTTTTTCTTGTAGTTTTTGCTTTTTTGTAAAATGACGAAGTATGAGCCACTCAAATTGTAACGCCCAAATACTTTGTACATTTCCAGAAGCTTGTTTTTCAAAAATTTCAACACCATTATGAAAACTAACAGACCATTTTCCTGTTCTTAAACTTTTGTTTATTCTGCTAATCGAATATTTTAAATAACTTGGGTTGTTAGTTACTTTTCCTAAGTTATCTCCATCTTTCAGCCATTTTGTATTCTTAAATTCAATCTTTCCACTTGCCAATAGTTGCCAAGCTTGATTTTGTGCTTGTATTAGATTCTTTCCGTGTTTGGTTTCTGTAAGTTCCAATTTCAAAGTGGCTTCATCATTCTTTTCGGTAACAGTTAAAACTTCAATCTTTTTGACTAAACCTTGTGTGTAACTGTCGTAGGGAGTTAGACGATAAGTTTTGTTTTTTGCAACTTTGTGTGTTGCCGAATATCTAATTTTAAAAAGTGGATTGAGTTTTGCAATTTGTTTAATGGAATTTGGCGTGTCCATTCCTTCTTGTGGCTCATCCATTATGATGATTGGATTTGTTCGCCCAATAGCTTCAATAAACGGAATGTTTGCAAATAAATCTTCTCTTTTGGCTTGGTTCAAAATTTTATCTTCCGAGTTAAAAGAAGCCAAGGTCATTACCATTATTTGCGGATGCTGTTCTTCTACAAAGTTGGTTACTTTGTTCAGTCGTTTACTACTGTATTCAAATGCTTTGGGTGTAAACCCGTAAATTTCTTCCAATTGTTTTTCAAAAGTTGAGAGCGTGCTTAAAACTCCTTGTCGAATAGCAATCGAAGGAACAAGGATAATAAATTTTGTAAATCCGTAATGTTTGAACATTTCGTAAATGGACTTAATGTAAACAAGTGTTTTTCCTGTTCCAGTTTCCATTTCAATAGTCAACTCCCTTTCTTCTTTGAGTTCTGCAATTTTTTCATCAATTGCATTTTCAAGCAAAATTGATTTGATATTTTCTGTTAATTGTTCGTTTGAGAGTGAACAAATATTTGAACGAATACCATCCGTACAAGCATTGTCAAATGTGTTTTTGTCGTTTCCGTCAAATACATTCACAACTGATTTAATTGCGGTTTCTTGGTATTCTAATAGTTCTAATTTTAATTCCATCAATTTCCGCTTTTATTTTTTCTTATGTATTTCATTTTTTTTTCAGCTACTTTTAGTGCTTTGCTCCCAAGTTCTTCATCTTTTATTTCGTACAGTATTTTTTCACTCAAATATTGAATGAGTAAATTTTCTTCTTTTAAATCAAGAATTTTTGCCAGCTTTATTATCTGTTCTTTACTCGCTTTTCTTTCGCTTCTCTCAATTTTACTGAGTATTGCGGTGTCAATGTCGAGTTTGGCAGCTACTTGTCGAAGAAGCAATCCTTTTTCTTCTCTTTTCTCCCGAAGTATTTCTCCTGTTGATTTGTCTATTTTCATTTGTGATTTATCACTTGATTAATTTCATTTGACAATGATAGTCAAATTAATCGTTTCTTTTTGTGCTTTTATCTATTTAGTTTTGCTCAACTTATTAACAGTCGTTGAGCGATGGGGAGATTTATACTCTTTTGGTTTTTTAGGGTTGGATTTCGTGTTGAAAAAAACCAAATGTGTATGAATGTGTGTCGGGATTTTAGCTTGTGGGTAACCTAGGGATATCTTCCTTCTGCAACTGTTTCTTTTTGCAAAAATTAAAAAACTTTATATATCTAGGAACATATAAATTTTTCAAAATTAGCTGGAGTGATTAATTGAGTTTCGTTATCAGGATAAGTGTTTGTAAATGTCTTTGAAAATTTGGCTTTTGCATTAATATTCCATTTAAACTCATATGCAAAAAGCTTCCCTTCCCTTTCCTCCAGATAATCTATTTCTTGCTGGCTATGGGTTCTCCAAAAATATCTATTAGTAAAAATTTCATTATATTGAAGAAACTTTAGCCTTTCGCTCATAAGAAAATTCTCCCATAGCGCACCAACATCATTCCGTAAACCTAGAGGATTGAAATTTTTTATAATAGCATTGCGCAAACCATTATCATAAAAGTAAATTTTGCGACTTTTCTTTAATTCTGATCTGTGATTTCGACTAAACGAGCGCAAACGAAAAACTACAAATGCTCGCTCAAGAAGTATGATATATCGCTCTACAGTTTCCTTATCCAATCCTGTAATCCTAGCTAGCTCTAAAAAAGAGACCTCGTTTCCAAGCTGATAAGCTAAGGCCTGAACTAAAGCTTCTAAACGGTCGGGTTTTTGAATCTTTTCCCAAATTAGAATATCTTTATATAAATAACTGTCAGCTAGTTGTTGTAAAATTATTTTCTCATCGCCAGAATTATTTAACACATCTGGATAATAACCATAAATTATTCGGCTTTCAAAAAGCCTACGTTCATTTATCGCTCCATGATATTCAATCATTTCAGAATACGAAATTGGATAAAGAAAATATTCCCATTTCCTTCCTGTTAATGGCTCATTAATTTTATTTGCAAGTTCAAAAGCAGATGATCCTGATGCTATCACTTTCACACCATTAATATTATCATATATTAATTTTATGCACAATCCAATATTCTCAATTCTTTGAGCTTCGTCTATGATTAACAGCTTATTGACCCCAATCAAGGATTTTAAAATCGTTGAAGTTGGATTCTTAAGGAATTGCCTTGTATCAGTCTCATCACCATTCCACCACAATGCATTTGGAAAATTATCTGCTGCAAATTTTTCTAGCAATGTTGTTTTTCCAGATTGCCGTGGGCCTAAAACAATTATTACTTTCTTGTCATCAATTCTCTTTTGAATCAACTTATATACTTGTCTTGGAATCATATCAAATTCTTATTTCAATTCAAATATACAATATTTTCGTATGAAATCGAAATTTTAACACTAATTTTTCGGTTTTGAACGCATATTTAAGTAATTTTTTGATGAAACAGATTTTTTTAAGTCAGGCATTTAAAGAATGAAAAAAAAGAAATAGGGGCGAAATTCCAACTACTACTCAATCTTCTTAGCTGCTTCCCAATACACATCCATTTCGTCCAGGCTCATATCGTGTAGAGATTTGCCTTGGGCAATCGTTTCTTTTTCCAGATATTCGAATCGCTTCTTGAATTTCTTATTGGTTCTTTCCAATGCATCTTCAGGATTGATATCTAAGAAACGAGCATAATTAATTAAGGAAAAAAGAACATCGCCAAATTCGGATTCCATTCTTTTTTTATTGCGAGATACACTTACTTCTTTATGAAATTCGGCCAGCTCTTCCTGTACTTTCTCCCAAACCTGCTTAGGCTTTTCCCAATCAAATCCAACGCCACGAACTTTTTCTTGCATCCGATAGGCTTTTATTATTGCCGGTAAAGATTGAGGAACGCCTTCTAAAACAGAGTTTCTTCCTTCTTTCATTTTTAAATGCTCCCAGTTTTGCTTTACTGTTTCGGCATCATCAGCAACAACATCGCTATAAATATGAGGATGACGATACACCAATTTATCGCTAATGCTATCCAATATATCGGCCATATCAAAAGCTTTTTTCTCCGATCCAATTTTAGCATAAAAAACCATATGCAACATTAAGTCGCCAAGTTCCTTTTTTATTTCATCCAAATCATTATTAAGAATCGCATCAGAAAGTTCATAAACTTCTTCAATAGTCAAGTAGCGAAGGCTTTCAAGCGTTTGTTTTTTGTCCCACGGACAGGCTGTTCGTAAATCGTCCATAATATTAAGCAAACGCTCAAAAGCTTTAAGTTTTCGTTCCATTGGATTGATTTTGAATATATAATAAAATTAACAGAGAAATAGTTTAATACGCTCGAGCAAATACGACACGTTTAGTAGACGGATTCCCTGAATAAATACATTTTCCTACTTCATCTTTAGCATCCAAAGGAATTGTTCGAATAGTTGCCTTTGTCTCATCTTTAATTCTTTGCTCAGTTTCAGATGTGCCATCCCAATGTGCATAAAGAAATCCACCTTTTTCAATCTCAATTTTAAATTCTTCCCAAGAATTAACATTTCTGGAATTATTCATTCTGAATTCTACTGCTCTATCAAATAGATTTTGCTGAATTTCATCAAGCAAAACAAGTATCTTATCTTCAATGCCTTCCATTGGCATTATTTCTTTCGTAAGAGTATCGCGGCGAACAACTTCTATTGTTTTATTTTCCAAATCACGAGGTCCAATTCCAAATCTGACAGGCACACCTTTGTATTCGTATTCAGCAAATTTAAAGCCTGGTTTTTGAGTATCGCGATTATCATATTTTACACGAATTCCTTTAGCTCGGAGACGCTTTGTAATTCCTTTCACTTCTTCTGAAATAGCATCCAATTGATCTTCGTTTCGATAAATGGGAACAATTACAACTTGAATAGGTGCCAATTTCGGCGGCAAAATCAAACCATTGTCATCACTATGTCCCATAATGATAGCGCCAATTAAACGAGTAGAAACGCCCCAACTGGTAGCCCAAACATATTCGAGTTTATTATCTTTGCTTAAATATTTAACATCAAATGCTTTTGCAAAATTCTGTCCTAAAAAATGAGATGTTCCAGCTTGTAACGCTTTTCCATCCTGCATCATAGCTTCAATACAATAGGTCTCTATTGCACCTGCAAAACGTTCGTTTGGTGATTTAGTACCTTTCAAAACAGGGATAGCCATATAGTTCTCTGCAAAATCAGCATACACTTCCAGCATCTGATTAGCTTCAGCGACAGCTTCACTTTCAAGGGCATGTGCGGTATGTCCTTCTTGCCATAAAAATTCAGCCGTCCTTAAAAACAAACGAGTACGCATTTCCCAACGTACCACATTGGCCCACTGATTAATCAAAATTGGCAAATCGCGATAAGATTGTACCCAACGCTTATAAGTATCCCAAATAATAGTTTCTGATGTTGGACGAACAATTAGCTCTTCGTCAAGTTTTGCATCGGGATCAACAACTATATCACCATTTTCATCAGTTTTTAGACGATAATGAGTAACAACAGCACATTCCTTGGCAAAACCTTCAACATGACTTGCTTCTTTAGAAAAAAATGATTTAGGAATAAATAAAGGGAAATAAGCATTTTCGTGTCCAGTTTCCTTAAACATACGATCCAGTTCGTGTTGCATATTTTCCCAAAGTGCATAGCCATAAGGCTTTATCACCATACTTCCTCTAACCGAAGAGTTTTCGGCAAGTTCAGCGTGTTTTACAATATCGTTGTACCATTGAGAATAATCTTCTGCTCGTGTTGAAAATTTTTTAGCCATATTAAATTGTGGTATAGTATTTGCTTTTTTATTGATTGATTTGAATTGGTGCAAAACTAAGCATAATTTGAAAATAGACATTTGAAAAAATTGAAATATAAAACCAAGGAGGTAATTATGAAAACGCTCATTAAACTTTTAACAATCTTGCTAGTTCCACTTACATCCTGCATTACGCCACAATATTCAGGCATTTATAACGATGATGTATATTCATTTGGAGCAAGATCGCAAGGATTGACTCCGGTAATAGTTAATGAGGAGCCTGTTTACTCTACATCTTCGCCTCAAGTTCAAGAAAATCAACCTATGAAAGAGGGTCAAAACGATAATTATGGAGAAGTATTAATCGACGATAATTATTATTATGAAGACAATTTTCAATATGATGATTATTACGATTATTCTTATGCATCCAGGATTAGACGTTTTAACAACCCTTTATATGGTGCCGGTTACTACGATTCTTATTATACAAATTTGTATTGGTACGATTATAATCCATACTACTGGGGAACAAGTATTTATATAGGATACGATTATCGTCATAATTATGCTTATAATAACTTCTACTCACCATTCTCTAGCTACTATCGTTATTCTAATTACTATCCTTACAATAGCTTTTGGTATTCGGGCTATTATAGTCCTTACTATGGATATAATTATTGGAGTCCTTATTCTTATGGCAATATGTATAATAGTGGTTATTACACTGGTTATTATACAGGATATAATTACGGTACTAATCCTTACGATCTTAATTCACGCTACTACGGTCATCGTAGTCACAGCACAGCTAATTTAGGAAGAAGTCGCAGTGCAATTTCAACAAGTTCACTTAAATCGCCCGTTAGTAGTACATCTAGCAATCGAAGTACAATCAGTTCCAATTTAGGTAGCAGAGTTTCGAGTTCCCGTACAGCTAAAACAGTTTCGGAAAATACTGGTTACTTTTCTAGCAGTCGTCAAACATCAAGTGTTAAAGAAGACAGGAACAGTTCTTCGCTTCGCCCTGAAAACCACAGAGCCACACAATCAAAAACCGTAACTGTTGGTAGCTCAACTAGTAGAAGTGCCGCCGATTCAAGGCAAAATGTTTACGATAAAGCAAACAGCTCAAGACAAACAACTGGTTCTCGCTATTCTTTCGATCGTGGCACCACTAATACAAATACAGTATCTAGATATCAAAGCACCCGAAGTGCAGATCCTAGCAAGTCAAATATAAGTAACCCAAACTCTAGTCGAACTTATCAGTACAATGCACCAAGTAATAGAACTGAAAGATCGAGTAGAGAATTTTCAACTACACGATCAAACAGCAGATATCAAAAACCATCTTCTACTACAAATAGAAATGTAAGATCGAGCAGACCTGCAAAAACAAGAAGTAATTCACCAGGTTACCGAAGAACAACTACTCGAAGCAATTCCGTGAGTCGTCCAGTAAATACATCAAAAAAATCAAACTCTTCCGGTACAAGCCGCTCAGTTTCAAGACCATCTAAAAGTAGCAGTAGCGGGACCTCCGTTAGGTCTTCATCTAGCTCCAGCAGAAGCTCTGGAGGAACCAGTAGAAGTTCTGGAGGAACTAGTAGAAGTTCTGGAGGAAGATCAACTAGCAAGCGATAAATTAATATCTCAAATAATATCATCAAATTAAAAAAAATGAAAACACGTCATATACTTCTAATACTTTTGGTTGGTATAATTATCCAAACCGGCCATTCTCAAAATAGCTCTGATGCCTTTCGCTTTTCATCATATGATATATTAGGTTCAGCTCGTTTTGTAGCCCTTGGTGGAGCATATGGAGCTATTGGTGGAGATTTAAGTACATTGAACTACAATCCTGCAGGTTTAGGAATTTTTCAATCAACAGAATTTACTTTCTCACCCACTCTGAATTATTCTGCAACCGATGCCATCTATAATGGCAGTATGGGTGTGGATTCTAAAGCAAACTTCAATATCGGAATGATAGGAATTGTAAATACGCGTAATTTTCACGAAGGTTCTAAAGCATATAATTCTGGATGGAAAGCACTTAACTACGGTTTCTCAATAAATCGAACAAAGAATTTTAATAATACCATGTTCATTTCTGGAGAATCGCGAAGTTCTTCAATGGCCAATGTTTGGCGTGATGATGCAAACGGCAATTATCCGGAAGATTTACATCCTTTCTCGAGTGGACTAGCATGGGATACTTATATTTTAGATACCGTACCGGGTAACCCTTCACAATATTATAGTGGCGCACCGATTGATGGTGTTTTACAGACCTATTGGGAAGAATCAAAAGGATATATAAATGAAATGTCTTTTGCTATGTCGGCTAATTATAACGATAAACTCATTATAGGTGTAAGTATAGGAGTTACAACGCTTTATTATAAACGTAAAATTGAATATAATGAATATTCTTTAGGAAATCCCGCTGATTATGAATTTGAAGAGTTTATATATACAGAAAACTTGTTAACGGAAGGAACTGGTATTAATGCTAAAGTAGGATTTATCTTTATCGCTTCACCTAGTTTTAGATTTAGCGGAGCATTTCACACACCTACTTATTATGGTGAGTTAACAGACGAATATTACACAAGTCTTGAAAGTTTTATGGGCGATGACAATTCCTATTATAGTGAATCACCTATTGGAAATATGGTTTACAACCTTAGCACACCTTCACGTCTAATGTTAGGTATCAGCTCTTTCTTTTATAAAAATGGTTTTATTAGTCTTGATTATGAATATTTAGATTATGGGACATCTAAATTATCATCTTCGTCATATTCTTTTGTGGATGAAAATCATGATATTAGAGCCGATTTTCAATCTACACATAATTTACGCATTGGTGCTGAGTGGAGAATGGACTATTTTACTTTGCGAGGAGGTTACAATCTAGTTAGCTCACCAACAAATCCTCATGTTAACGACATTATTAGCTCTGCATATTCTTGGGGTGCCGGATACAGAATAGGCAGTGCTTATTTCGATTTTGCATATTCAAAAAGAACGACCGACAGTTTATTTTACATATACAACCCCGACTATGTAAATCCTGCAAGCTTATCTAATACAACAAGTAATTATGTTTTTACAATGGGGTATAAGTTTTAGTTTCTCATGGGTCATCTTGGAGTTTTAAGCTTTACTAAGGTGACCTTTTGTTTTAACAAGCATTAACAGCAATTAAATCTTCTTAACAAATCAAGTTCCACTTCTTCTTTACTTTAGCACGAAACAAGTGAATGAATTGGGACAATTCCTATAATCCTGCTAAAGCAATACTAATAATTATGCTTTTAGGGATAAGTTTACAACTTTCCGCTCAAGACACGCTGCAGATTGTTATGGGAACAGTTCGCAACAGCAGCAACTATGAACCTATAAGTTTTGCGATTGTAAAAAACGAAATGCGTAGAACAAAAATTATTTCTGATGAGCAAGGTCAATTTATTATTCCCTTTAATCGTGGCGATCTTTTAAAAATAACAGCTATTGGCTTTGATGATGGATTTTACATTGTTAACGATTCCTCTGAACTAATCACTGACTTTCCCGTTCAATTAAAGCCTCGTATTTACGAATTGAAAGAATTTACTCTTACTCCATACAAAACTGTCCTTCAGTTTAAACATGCTGTGGCTCAATTAGAATTACCCGAAAGTAATCTTTCTTTAGAATTAAATTTGCCTCAAATTAAACGTCATTTACCTAGTGGCGATGAAGAATATCCGGCAACAATTTCCTTTATGAGTCCAATTTCTTTTTTGTATAATACATTTAGCCACAAAGGAAAAATGAATAAGAAATATCGTATTCTAATGGCCAATGATTATAAAGGCAAAATAGTTCAAAAAAAGTTTAATCGAAATTTGGTTGCTAGTATTGTTCCTATTGAAACAAACGAAGAGTTAGATGCTTTTATTGAATTCTGTTGCTTTGATTTTAGCTTTCTTTTGAATGCCTCAGAATACGAATTAATTGCAGCTATTCAACGAAAATATTCGGAATATATATTAACAAACAGTCTTTAATCAGGCAAATACATATTTAAAAACATCTTCTACTTTATTTACAGCAATAACTTCTATTTTACCGCTTTTGGGGATTGCCTTCTGATTAAATTTTGAAATAATAATACGCTCGAAACCTAATTTTTCGGCCTCGGTAATTCTTTGTTCAATCCTATTTACTGATCTAATTTCGCCTGACAATCCAACTTCGGCAGCAAAACAAGTTTTATCATTAATTTCGATATCTTCATTAGATGATAAAATAGCACAAACAACAGCTAAATCAATAGCAGGATCGTCAACTTTTATTCCGCCTGCAACATTTACAAATACATCTTTGGAGCCTAAGCGAAATCCTGCTCTTTTTTCTAAAACAGCAAGCAGCATATTTAATCGTCGACTATCAAAACCTGTCGTTGAGCGTTGAGGAGTTCCGTAAGCTGCCGTACTCACAAGTGCTTGAATTTCAATCAACATCGGTCTCATTCCTTCCATTGTTGAGCCAATTGCAATTCCACTAAGCATTTGATCGCGATGAGATAATAATATTTCCGAAGGATTGGAAACTTGTCGTAAACCCGTATTTTGCATTTCATAAATTCCCAGCTCCGAAGTTGATCCAAATCGATTTTTTACTGAACGTAAAATCCGATAATCATAATTTCTATCTCCTTCGAAATGCAATACACTATCAACCATATGCTCCAAAATTTTTGGGCCGGCAAGGCTTCCGTCTTTTGTAATATGGCCAATCAAAAGGACAGGTGTATTACTTAGTTTAGCATACTTATGAAACTCTCCTGCACTTTCTCGAATCTGAGAAATACTGCCAGCTGACGATTCTATATGCTCTGTATGTATTGTTTGGATGGAATCGACAATTAAAACCGTGGGCTGAATCAGCTTTATTGCTTGCGCTATTCTTTGAGTATTTGTTTCAGTAAGAACAAATGTTTCAGACATAGTCATATTTAAACGCTCGGCACGCATACGAATCTGCTGTTCACTTTCCTCGCCTGAAACATAAAGCACTTTCTGATTTTTCATCTGCAAGGCAACCTGCAATAATAATGTTGATTTTCCAATTCCGGGCTCACCACCAAGGAGAACAATTGAGCCGGGAACAAGACCTCCACCTAAAACTCGATTCAACTCCTCATTTTGCGTATCAATGCGATGTTGTTCGCCGAGTTCTATTTCGGAAATTCTTTTAGGATGGATTTTGTTTGCCTGCATATTGGGTGCAGCCCATTGTTCTTTGGCGGCGGTTTTTTGCACTACTTCTTCAACAAAAGTATTCCATTGTTGACAGGAGGGGCATTTCCCAATCCATTTTGGTGATTCAGCACCGCAATTCTGACAAAAGAAAGTGGTTTTAATTTTGGCCATTAAAAATTATTCTAGAGAGTACGAAGGTAAGCATTCGGCTCGAAATACACATTAGCGTATTATATTATCCTTGTTTTATTCTTTGTTCAATATCGCTTGTTGAATAGCCTTGTAAGAAATCAATAGTTTTTATTTCTCCTCCTCTAGCTTTTACAATATCATACCCAACAATATCTTCGGGTTTATAATCAGAACCTTTTACCAAAATGTGCGGTTGTACCATTTTAATAAGATCATAAGGAGTATCTTCATCAAAAAGAATTAAGGCATCAACAAACTCTAGGGCTCCCAATATCAGTAATCTACTATTTTCATCTTGCAAAGGTCTATTATTCCCTTTCAACTTACGAACAGACGAATCCGTATTCACGCCAATAAATAAAACATCACCTAAATCAGCAGCTTTGGAAAGATATTCAATATGACCTCTATGTAGAATATCAAAACAGCCGTTTGTGAAAACAATTTTCTTATTTTGATTTTTCCATCGACTTAATAATGCATCCAGCGACTCTTGTGATTGAATTTTTTGTTTGATTTTGGCAATACTATTCATTTCGTGCTTTTGTTTTCACCAAAATTAATAGAAAATAAGATACAATGCCAACAACAATGACCATTATAGTTTGAGTCGCATGATTTGCAGTTGCATAGGCGGCTGCGACTTTCACGGGAATATCAAAAAGCTGAGTAAGTAATTCCGTAACTACAAAATGGTAAGAACCAATTCCTCCAGGTACTGGGGCAACAATACCCAAGCTGCCTATTCCAAGAATCGTTGCACCATCAAAAAATGTTAGGAATGAAGTTTCCGGAAAAGCATTGAATGGCAGAACAACCATTAATAAATAAAGAAGCCATATGATGAAAGTGTGAAAGAGAAATAATCCCTTTTGTTTCAATTTCCCAATACTCTTAATGCCATCAACAAAGCCTTCAATAAAAGATTCTAATTTTTGATAGAGCATAGTAGTTTTTAGCCACGGCTTCAATTTTCGGAATACAATAAGGAAAATAATTACCAAAGCAATTAAAAGAGCGAAAACTAATATAATGGCCATAAAATTGCCTGAATAAACACCCATTATAGGTTCTATCAAGATATCGTTTAAAAAACCTCCAATTTTTTTAATTTGGGCAAGAATAACTATGCCAATTATAAATATTAGTACTACCATATCAAAAACACGTTCGGCTATAACTGTTCCAAATAAAGCATTAAAGGGAATGTTTTCTTTTTTACTTAAAACCCCGCATCGAGTAACTTCGCCTAAACGAGGAAGAGCAAGATTTGCCAAGTAGCCAATCATAACTGCATAAAAAGTTGTAGAAGATCGAGTTTTATATCCCATTTGACCAATAAGTAGATTCCATCGTAATGCTCGAAAAACATGGCTTATAATTGCCAAAATAAAAGCTCCTAAAAACCACCAATAATTGGCCAGCTTTAATTCTTCCCATAACTCAGCCCATGCTAAACCACGAAAAGCAAGAAAAAGCAGTGCCACTCCAAGTGCAATGAAAAACAAATATTTTATAATGGAAATGATGACTTCCTTCACTTATCTGGGGATTTTATTATTATCGTCAGGAAAAATTATTAATGGCTGATGTTTTTTTGCATCTTCAAAGTCCATACTGGCATATGAAACGATAATAATTTTATCTTTAACAGCAACTTTACGAGCAGCCGCGCCATTAATTCCAATAACACTACTACCACGTTCGCCTTTAATTACATAGGTATCAAAACGGTTCCCATTATTAATATTATAAATATGAACTCTCTCATTTTCAATGAGATTTACAGCGTCCATAAGATCTTCATCAATAGTAATGCTGCCAATATACTCCAGATTGGCTTCTGTAATACCAATTCGGTGAATTTTCGATTTTAAAACTTCAATATGCATAAGGCGGCAAAAATAACTATTTTTTTAGAATATCATTAAGGTAGTCAGCTAATTTATACCAATTGTAGTTCAAAATGCCGCATAGCAAATTTTGAATTTATCCCGAATTTTCGGGATTAATGCCGATAGATCAACAAAACCGCAAATTGAACGAAGTGAAAATATGCGGCATTTAGTTGACTAATCGGTATTAAACGATTTTTAACGGCTGTAGTGGGCTAATTCTTTATTTGTCCAAAGGACTCCAATGGAGATGCGCTGGAAATAGTTTTTGTACCTTACAAAGAGATGGCCATCACTCACTAAAGCTAAATTTAAAATACTGCTCACGTCAACTGTTTCATAAACAACCCCGTTAGGGATTTAATGTTTATAGAAATATAATTCATTTCTTATCTTTTGTCCCACTCGGGACAATATATTATTATTCAACGAATTAAAAATATTTTTCTAATCAAATGACATATCAAATTTATTGTTGTTTTAATTGATTTCGTACCTAAAGGCACTTGATTAATGCCATCTTAAATTTTCTATAAATATTTTGTGCCTAATGGCACTAGCGAATTAATTTCAATTAAACATTAACTCAGCACATCATTTACTGAAGAAGCCATGTAGTGCGTTTGAAAACTTGTGTCCAATTCGAAAAAGAATAAAGAGATTCCTCGTTTCACTCTAAATGAAAGGAGCGCTCGAAATAAAGAGTGTGCCTGAAATGAAGGATGGTTGAGATATTGTATTTTTAGACTACTTAAAAGCTAAAGCTCCAAATTATCAATTAAACGCACATCACCTATAAAAGCGGCAGCACAAACAACCGGATAATTGCTTTGATTCCAATTTGTAATTTGCTGCAAACTGTGGCCATCTATAATTTGAACATATTCGACTCTGAATTTTTTGCTTAACATATTTACTGCCTCAGTCTCAAGCGATGCGGGTTCAAGAATATTCTTATTTTTCTTAATAATATTCAATGCTTGAGAGAGCTCGACAGCATCTTCACGTTCTTGCTTTGATAGTCTTCGATTGCGAGAACTCATAGCAAGGCCATCTTCTTCACGAACTGTATCTAGTCCAATTATCTGAATTCGGCTCGCTGTTTGTTTAACTAAGGCTTTTATAATTGCCAATTGCTGAAAATCCTTCTTCCCGAAAAAAGCCTTATCCGGTTGAACTAAATCGAACAATTTTTTCACAACAATTGCAACACCATTAAAATGACCCGGTCGAGAAGCTCCTTCCATAACCGTTTCAAGAGTGCCAAAATTAAATACATCCTCCGCTTCATCAGGATTAGGATACATTTCTTTAACCGCTGGAAAGAAAACAGCATCGCAACCGGCATCTTCAAGCATTATTTTATCACTTTCGAAGGTGCGAGGATACTTCTTCAAATCATCAGGATTGTTAAATTGTAAAGGATTGACGAAAATACTTGCTACAACTTTACTACAGCATTCTTTTGCCGCTGAAACCAAAGCTAAATGACCTGAATGCAATGCCCCCATAGTTGGCACAAAACCAATTGTTTTTCCATCGGCTTTTGCCTGATTAACAAATTGATTTAAGTCGGTTTTTCGCTCAAAAACAAACATTGATTTTCCTACTTTTTTAGAATTGAAACCAAATCATTTTCCAGAGTATATGAAGGACTCTCTATAATTCTACCTAATTCAATATCGCCCTGGTAAACAATAAAAGTTGGAACAAGTTGAATATCCATCTTACTCATATCAATATCTTCGGCATTCTTTTTTCTATCTACAGCTAGATATTTAACTTCTTTTATTTGAGCGAGATCAGCAATTTTAAAAAAATCGGGAACCTGGTATTTGGAATCGCCACACCAAGTTGCAAACACAACTAGTATATTCAAACTTTCGTCTGATTCAAAAGTAGTTTTCAAAATCGTAATTAATTCAGGATCTGCTTGATATGCTTTATATTTTAATTGTTCGTCTTCGAGAAAATCCTTAGATGCGATTCCTTCTCTGTTAACCCAGCCAATTAAAATTTCACGATTCAAGTCCGGGTCAATTATTACTTTGTTTAATTGTTGCTTACACCCTCCCAATAAAAGCATCAAAAAAAAGCCTAATACAAATTTTTTCATAATTTTCAGTTTAATTAAACAAAGATATAAATGATTTTTTTGTGATGATGAAAAATTTATCGCTAAAATGATTTTGAATATATGTATTTTTGTTAAATATTATTTTGTCCAAAGGACGCCTTTGGAGATGTGCTGTAGCATTATGCATATATGTATTTTAACTTTATTAAAATTTGACTTCAACAGTTAGTATTTATACTAAGCGAAATTTAATTTGAGCGAAACCGCAATACCTTTACTGAGTTTGCCGAAATACCCAAAGGAGCGTAGTCGAAATAAGGTTAGTTGAGACGTGGTCATTTTTTCTACTAATGTTAAAAAACATTGAAAAAAATAAGGTTTTGTAATATGTTATAATCACACTCATTATCGGGCTGAATCATGTTTAAAAACCTTATATTCAGCTTTTTAATCTGAGCAGAGAAATCGGTAATACAAGACTTAAAACCTTATTTCGGCAAGCTCAATACCTGTATTCCCATATTTTTTTTGATGTTTTGTTGATAATGCTGAAGGAACAAAATAATATTTAGACTGCTTTTTATTCCAAACGCTTAGCACAAAGAAATTCGTACTTTTGTACTTTAATTCCATCATTATGCAGATTACAAAAGAAATGAAAATGGCCGATGCCATTCATAGCAATTATTTGTTGCTTCCTGTTATCAATAGACTTGAAATTCAATTGGGTTTTCAAGATAAAAGCATCGAAAAAGTCTGTGTTGAACAAAACGTTGATGTTGAGTTTTTTCTAACAATTATAAATGCTTTTTTAGGTTCTGATAATAAATTATCGAAACAACTACAATCTCACTCTGTTAAAGAAGTTGTGTCTTATTTATTAAAGACCCATTCCTATTATCTGGAAAGGATTATACCTGAAATTGAAAATAGGATAAATTTGCTAATTCAGTATTCGCAATTAAGTAAAGAAGAGTTTTTGCTTGTAAAGAATTTTTTTGAAGAATATGAAAAAGAGCTTTACGCACATATTGCTTTGGAGGAAGAACACGTTTATCCATATATACTTGAAATAGCTGATTCTTATCATAAAAAATCATTAAGCCAGGCTCTTGAGAATAAAATAAATATCTATCCCATAACTAGTTACGAAAAGGAACATTCTGACATTGAAGCTAAACTTTTCGACCTTAAAAACATTCTGATTAAATATCTTCCGGCACCTAAGGACAGTCATATTCGCAATCGGGTTTTGACTGAGCTATATACTTTGGAGCAAGATCTTAGTGATCATGCCCGCATAGAAAATATGGTACTCGTTCCAAAAATTACTGAGATGGAAGCAGCATTATTAGCATTAAAAAAGTAATATGATAGTTATTGCCATATCATCTTTTATTGTTCGTAAAGGCCTTGCCGATATAATTAAAGAATTGTATCCAGGCAAAAAAATCATGAGTATAGGCTTCATAGAAGAATTGAACTTTATACAAGAAAAGAATAATATATCTCTACTATTGGCATCTGCCGAAATTCTTTCAAACATAGACTTATATCTATTAAAAGATATTCAATTGATAAAGCTGATTAATTCTCGGCCAGATTATATTGAAACTGATAATATTAATTCTGAATTACTTTTTTTAGATGATACTGAATCAGCCATATTACATATTCTAAAACGAAATCTTGCTTTGATGGACAAGAATAGCTCTGGCAGCAAACCTGAATCAGTATTAAGCGATCGAGAACTTGATATTGTAAGAGAAGTAGCGCTTGGAAACACGAACAAAGAAATTGCCGATAAATTGTTTATTAGTGCGCATACTGTTATTACACACCGTA
The DNA here is from genome assembly GCA_027858955.1 of Bacteroidales bacterium. GTDB lineage: Bacteria > Bacteroidota > Bacteroidia > Bacteroidales > UBA12170 > UBA12170. The sequence continues at coordinate 12,452 of JAQIBR010000244.1, read as the reverse complement.
AAAACATAACCAGGAAGCTTGGAATTAAAACTGTTTCTGGACTTACTGTTTATGCTCTATTAAACAAGTTAATAAAAATGAGTGATAGTCTATAAGCCAAAGACAAGGGAAATGTAATTGCTATTTCACTGATGTTCACAGAGTAAAATTAGTATTTTTCATTCAAATTATTACTTACGACTTCAAGCCAATTAAGCCGAAAATATTTTTAAATTTGCCTTTATTATAATTATGGCCGAACAAATCAGCTCAAAAAAAAATAAGAATAAAAAGAAAGCTCCTGTCAGCGAAGAAAGGGAGATGACTTTTTGGGATCATCTTACTGAGTTGCGTGGTACTTTTGTACGTTCTTTAGTTGCCATTGTAATTCTAGCCATTATAGCCTTTGCCAATAAAGGCTTTATTTTCAACGAAATAATACTTGCTCCAAAAGAACCTGTTTTTTTAACCAACCGAATATTATGCACACTTGGGCAGCTTTTAGGAATTGATTATTTCTGTGTAAAGGATTTGGCCTTAGAGATTATCAACATCAATATGTCGGGCCAATTTATGACCCATATGTATATTAGTTTTGTTGTAGGATTTATTGTTGCCGCACCCTATATTATTTATGAGTTTTGGCGATTTGTAAAGCCTGCACTTTACGATGTTGAGCGTAAAAGTTCAGGAGGTGCTGTTCTTGTCTTTTCCTTTTTGTTTTATTTGGGGGTTCTTTTTTCTTACTTTTTAATTGTTCCGCTTACTTTGAATTTCTTTGGATCATATCATGTTAGTGAAATGGTGAGAAACCAAATATCATTAAGTTCATATATCAGTACTGTTGTAAGCGTTACTCTTTCAATTGGTTTAATTTTCGAGCTTCCAATTGTCATTTATTTTTTAGCAAAAGTTGGAATTGTAGATATTGATTTCTTAAAGAGAAATCGGAAATACACTCTGGTAATTGTATTAATATTGTCTGCAATTGTCACTCCACCAGATGTATTTAGCCAGGTACTTGTTACAGCACCATTGATGTTATTGTATGAGTTTAGTATTTTCTTGGCGAAGAGGGCAGTGAAAAAGAATGCGATTGAAAATTAATCAATTAGAAATTCATATACATACTTAAAAAACAGCTCAGGTTCCTCTGCATGCACCCAATGCGTTGCATTTGGAATAGTTTTAATTTCTGCTTGTGGGAAAGCGATTTTTATCGGTGGCAGATCGGAATCTAATACATAATCTGATTTTCCACCTCTAACTACAAGCGCAGGTTTATCTAAAGGATTTTCCGGCTCAATGCCGTCAAACATCTCATCGAGATTATTGGCAATTGCATCTAAACACATACGCCATGCCAATTCATCTTTTTCTTTTCGATATAAGTTTTTCATTATAAACTGACGAATTCGTGGAGATTCAATATCTTCAGATAAAATTGTATTAACTTCTTTCCTGTTTTTTACTATCGAAAAATCAATCTTTTTCATAGCGCGAATTACTTTTAAATGGTAATCGCGAGGCGGATATTGACGTAAACTGATATCAACAACAATTAGTTTTGAGAGATAATCAGGATTTTCCAATGCAAATCGTATAGCGACTTTTCCACCCATGGAATGACCAAGAATTACGGCATTTTCCAATTCGTGCTCGTCAATAAACTCAAATAAATCATCGACTAAAGCTAAATAATTAAAATTAGGACTGTGCGGCGATTGACCATGATTTCTTTGATCTAGCACAAAAACTTGATAACCCAGTTCAGCAATTTTCTTAGAAAAACTTACCCAATTATCTGATATTCCGAATAATCCGTGTAAAATTATAAATGGTTTTCCTTGGCCGTAGGTTCTGTAAAAAAGTTGCATAGGTTGAAACTTGATAAATTTATTTCGATTAAGGACAAGTCATTTTCTTAATTTCATTTTTTGTGTTCTTTAGTGTTTTAGTGCATTGGTGGCAAAAAATTAATGTCGCCAAATCACCAATTCACCAAAATTCACTAAAATATTTAATGTTGAAACAACAAATCAATAGTTTCTCATTTCCTCAAACGATTCAAATACATCTGAACCGTATTTTCAAGTCCTAAATATAAAGCTTCGCTGATTAAAGCATGACCGATTGAAACTTCAAGGAGACCTGGAATATTATCCGAAAAATATTTAAGGTTTTCCAGACTTAAATCATGACCGGCATTTAATCCTAAACCAACTTCGTTTGCCACAATTGCAGCTCCAATAAATGGTTTTATTGCTTCCGATCTGTTTTTTGCATAATTTGCAGCATAAGATTCAGTATAAAGCTCAACTCTGTCAGCATTTGTTTTAATTGCATTTCGAATCATTTTTTCATCAGTTTCAATAAAAATGCTAGTGCGAATTCCTGCTTCTTTTAATTGGCCAATAACATCAGTCAAAAAAGCCTGATGAGTAAGTGTATCCCAACCTGCATTGGAAGTTAGAACTTCAGGAGGATCAGGAACAAGAGTAACTTGTGAAGGTTTTACTTGAAGAACTAAATCGAGAAAAGCTTTATTTGGATAACCTTCAATATTAAATTCGGTACTTAGAGCAGGTTTTAAATCATAAACATCGCGATAGCGAATATGGCGTTCGTTTGGTCTTGGATGCACTGTAATTCCTTGAGCACCGAAACGCTCTAAATCCAAAGCAACTTGTAAAACATTAGGAATATTGCCCCCGCGTGCATTTCGCAAAGTGGCTATTTTATTGATATTTACGCTTAATTTAGTCATTATAAAGAAATTTAATCATCAGAGAAATCTTTAAGCAATTTCCTGTAAGCTGAATAAACATTAGCTCTTGAAACAAAGCCGTAGTATTTACCATTTTGAACAACAGGCATAGTAAAGTTTCCCGATTTATTGAATTTGTTAGCTACCTCTTCCATCGATTCGTCGGGACTTACAGTTGCCAAAGGCCGAAAAATAAATTCTGATATTTTCACTTCATCATAAAGATCAGGCTTAAACATTAAATCGCGAATAACGTCTAGAGTAACCAAGCCATAAAAGTGATTCTTATCGTCAACTACTGGAAAAATATTACGTTTTGATTTGGACACTAATTTTACCATATCGCCTAAACTGGCATCTGGATGAATGGATTTAAAATCCTTTTCTATTACCTTATCAACTCGCATTAATTGCAGAACGGCTTTATCTTTATGGTGAGTCATTAATTCTCCGCTTTCTGCTAACTGATATGTATAAACCGAATTAGGAACAAATATACGAGCAGTTGCATAAGATAAAGTTGCCGTAATCATCAAGGGAACAAATAATTGGTAGCCTGTAGTTATTTCGGCAATTAAGAAAATGGCCGTTAAAGGTGCATGCAAAACACCAGATATAACCCCTGCCATTCCAACCAAGGCAAAATTAGATTCCGACACCTTAGCCAGACTTGACAAATTTACCACTTTTGCAAAAAATAAACCGGAATAAGTTCCTAAAAACAAGGATGGTGCAAAGATACCTCCAATTCCACCGGCACCAAAAGTTACAGAAGTTGCCACTGCTTTCATTAAAATAACCACAAGCATTAGGCCTAAAACTATCCAAACATTGTCTTGGAAGTCTGAAAACAGACTATTATCAAACATATTGGAATATTCGCCGTGTAGGGCAGCATTAATAAATTCATATCCCTCACCAAATAAAGTGGGGAAAAGGAATATCAAAAAGCCTAAAATGCTTCCTCCAATAATTAAGCGTTTAATTTTACTTTTTATCTCAGAAAATATTTTGGCTATTTTAATATAAACTTTTGTAAAATAGATAGATATAAAACCTGCAAATACACCTAAAAGAGCATACCAAATCAAGTCGGAATAAGAAAAAGGATCCACAGATTGAATGGCATAAATAGCACCTCTACCCATAAATACATAAGAAGTAAGTACAGCTGTTACAGATGCCAGCAACAATGGAACCAACGAGACCATTGTCAAATCTATCATAATAACTTCCAAAGCAAATACAATTGCTGTAATGGGCGCTTTAAAAATTGCCGCCAAAGCTGCTGCACTGGCAAATGCCAACATGTGTGTTATCTGGCGATAATTTAATCTGAACATTTGCCCAACGCCGCTTCCAACGGCAGCTCCTGTTGCTACTGTAGGTCCTTCCAATCCAACAGAACCACCGAAGCCAACTGTTAAAATGGAAGAAATAATACTTGAAAATATATTGTGTTTCGGAATGATTCCGCTTTGCTTAGAAATTGCATACAATACCGAAGGAATACCGTGTCCTACATGGCGCTTAACAATAAAATTAATAAACAGAGCTGAAAGACCAATGCCTATTATCGGATAAAAGAAAAGTAAAAATTGCTGATAATCGAAGCCATCGATTAAAGTTAAAAGATTTTGCAAATAATGAACACCACTCTTTATTACAACTGCAGCCATACCTACAAGAACACCGATTAATATACTAACATAGTACAGAAAATGTTTTCCGGTTAACTTTTTAAAACGAAGTAAGCCTATTCGTCGAGCTAATTTATTATTCATTAAATATTTATAAGACTGATTTCCAATATACAAAAACTGAATTTCTTTCAATAAATTCAGCCTGCAAATTAACAAAAGATTATTATACTAATTGCTAACATTTGCTATTTATGTCAAACTGATTTTTGGTATTTTAGCCAAAAATTATAACTATGAAAATTGTCACTTATAATGTAAATGGTATTCGGGCTGCAATGAAAAAAGGCTTTATCGAATGGTTAAAAGAGGAAAATGCGGATATTGTTTGCCTTCAGGAAACCAAAGCTCAATCAGATCAGATTCCGGTTTTTGAATTTACCGAAGCCGGATATCATACTTATTCCTTTTCAGCGCAAAAAAAAGGCTATAGCGGCGTGGCAATTCTTTGTAAACAAGAACCCAACCATGTAGAATATGGCATGGGTATCGAAAAATACGACTTTGAAGGACGTTTTATAAGAGCCGACTTTGGCGATATTTCTGTTGTAAGTGTTTATCATCCATCAGGTTCCAGTGGCGATGAACGTCAAGCATTTAAAATGGAATGGCTTAATGATTTTGCAGATTACATTCAGGAACTTAGAAAATCAAGGCCCAAATTAATAGTTTCAGGGGATTATAATATTTGTCACAAAGCTATCGATATCCACGATCCCAAAGGCAATGCAAAAAGCTCAGGTTTTTTACCCGAAGAAAGAGAATGGATGAGCAGATTTTTGGATTTAGGATTTATTGATTCGTTTCGCTTTCTAAATGATGCTCCTCATAATTATACCTGGTGGTCTTATCGTGCAAATGCCCGCAATAACAACAAAGGTTGGCGTATAGATTATAATATGTTATCAGAAAATCTAAAAAAGAATCTTAGAGCTGCCGGAATAATGCCTTCAGCCATGCAATCAGATCATTGTCCAACTTGGGTTGAGCTTAGTTTCTAACAAAGAGAAACAAATTAGTTTTCGTTATTTTGCTTATTCTTAAGATATTCGCGATAAGCTAATCTGGTTTTTGCCTTTTGCATTTCTCGCTCCAAAACTAAATCCGCTAAACCAGAGGTAAGCTCATCACCTATTTTCTCTTGCATCAATGTATTGAATTTAAGCTCGTTGATATCGAGTCGATAGAAAATATTAACCAATGCGTGAAAATCATACTCAATATACCAGGCTATCGCAAATTGCAAATAAGACTTTAAATCGTTCTTTGTTAAATCATTACGTATTTTAAGAACAGTCTCTTCTTCCTGTCCAAAATCTTTATTCAACAAAAATGCCGTTTCGCCTATTAAATCCATGATAATTCTTTGTAATGAGTAAATTTACATGCAAATACAAAGCTAAACAAATACTAAGAAAATTCCTTTGAAAACTAATCTCTACGACTACTTCTGCGCGGTTTGTTTTCTTTCTTATACTTATTTTCGCCTCTTGGAGTATAGCTTCTTCCGCTTGAGTCTTGTCTGACTGCACTTGGAGCTGATTTGCTTTTGGTCAATTCAACCTTTAAATCAACACCTTGGAAGTCCTTATTATTGAATAACTCGAGAATTTCATTGGATTTTGATTGATCCACTTCAAAAAAGGAGAATTTTTTAAGAATTTCAATATCTCCTATTTCAACACCATTTAATTTAGAACTATCATTAATCATTCCCATTAAACGACCGGGATTCAACTTATCCTTGCTTCCGACATTTATATGAAAGCGAGACATATTCATTTTTTTGGCTCTTTTATTTTTCTGGTAACCATCAGATCCTCTATTCTCATCGCGACCGGATCTTCTTTCGCCACGGTCTCTATTGCCTCTGCCTCTATCGTTATCTCTACCTCCTCTGTCTCTGTCTCTTCCGTCTCTACTTCTCGATCCACGATCGCTTCTGTCGCTAGATGAAACATTAAGGTCAGGTGCATTTTTATAATATTTTAAAACCGCGTTAAATTCGTAAGAAACAAAATGTTGAATTAGCTCTTCACGACTTAAGCTTTCTAGTTTTTCATAAATAGCCGGTAAAAACTGTCCAATCTGATCTGTATTTACTTCTATTTTTTCTACCTTCTCAATCAAATTAAATAAGCGAACATTGCAGATTTCAGCGCCCCCCGGTATTTGTTTGCGCTCAAAATCCTTACCTATTTTACGTTCCATATCACGAAGTTTACCCCTTTCGCGAGAGTGAATCAAAGAAATAGAAATTCCTTTTTCACCAGCACGGCCAGTTCTTCCACTTCGGTGAATATAGATTTCGTTGTCATCAGGAATATTATAGTTAATTACATGTGTAAGTTTATCAACGTCTAATCCACGAGCAGCAACATCAGTAGCTACAAGAATTTGAAGTTTCCGCTTACGGAAACGACCCATAACTTTATCTCGTTGATCTTGCGATAAATCGCCATGTAAAGCATCTGCATTATAACCATCGGCCATTAATTTATCTGCTACTTCTTTGGTTTCCATACGAGTACGGCAGAACACTATACCATAAATACCTGAATGGATATCGGCTAAACGTTTCAAAGCTGCATATTTATCTCTTGCTGCTACTTGGTAAAAGATATGTTCAACATTTTTTGCACCGCTATTTTTTGTGCCAACAGTTATCTCGTGGTAATCGCCCATATAGTTTCGGGCCAAATTAGCAATCCCTTTTGGCATCGTTGCAGAAAAAAGCATTGTTTGCTTTTCTTTTGGAGTATTAGCAAGAATTTCATCCAATTCTTCCTTAAAACCCATACTTAACATTTCATCGGCTTCATCAAGAACAAGATACTTAATGCGCTCAACGTTTAATCTTCTGCGTTTTATTAAATCCAGCATTCTGCCGGGTGTGCCAACTACTATTTGACCACCGCGCTTAAGAGCACTTATTTGAGTCTCTATACTAGCACCGCCGTATACAGGAATAACTTTGAGCTTAGGTATAAAAGCGGAAAAAGTTCCCATGTCTTTAGCAATCTGCAGAGCTAGTTCGCGTGTAGGTGATAAAATTAATGCTTGAATATCTAATGATTCATTATCTATTTGCTCTAAAATAGGTAAACCAAAGGCAGCTGTTTTTCCAGTGCCTGTTTGAGCGTTGGCAACCAAATCTTTATCTTGTTCGAGTAAAAAAGGAATCGCTAGTTCCTGAATAGGTGTAGGCTCAATAAAGCCCATTTTGTCTAATGCTTGTTGAATGTTGGGTTTTAACCCTAATTGATCGAATTTCATTTATTTTATTTAAATTAATAGAATGAGAATCAAATCAATTAGCTCATTCAAAAAAGTGTGCAAAAGTATGCTTAATTTATCAATAATTACTTTTAAATAAATAATTTATGTTAATATCCGTATTTAGCAAAAATCATTTGAATGATATTTTTTCCTATTGGTCGTCAAACTAATTCTTTATACCTTTGCCAAACCATAAAATTTAATATCTTCTTAAATGCAAAAATCAATAATAATTCTTGCAGGAGGCGGCCCCGCTCCTGGCATAAATACTGTAATTGCTACAGTAGCAAAGGTCTTTATTAAAGACGGCTTTCGTATAATAGGATTAAATGGAGGATATAAAGCTTTATTTGACGATGTACCTAACATAGTTGATATCGATTTTCAATTAGCTGACCGTATACATAAAGAAGGAGGTTCGGCCATTCAAATGAGTCGTCATAAACCTAAAGATAGTGAGTTTAATACAAAGATTTTTATTGATAACAATGTAAAACTATTGGTTACTATAGGTGGAGACGATACTGCCAGTACGGCTAATCGAATTTCTAAGTTTTTAGCGGAAAACAATGTAACTATTCACAATATACACGTACCAAAAACTATAGATAATGATTTACCCTTGCCTGAAGGATCACCTACATTTGGTTATCATTCAGCTAAAAGCGAAGGAGTTAGAATTGCAACTACTATTTATGAAGATGCCCGAACTAGTGGTAACTGGTTCATTGTAAGTGCAATGGGAAGAGAAGCTGGACACCTCGCATTTGGTATTGGAGCAGCTTGTCATTATCCTCTTATTATTATTCCGGAAATGTTTAATAAAACAAATGTTTCTTTAGATAAGATTATTCGTTTAATTATTTCTTCGATTTTAAAACGAAAGATATTAGGTATCAACTATGGTGTTGTCATTGTTAGTGAAGGAGTATTCCATTCGATGGGCGATGAAGAAATTGAAAGCTCGAGTATTGTATTTACTTACGATGAACATGGTCACCCCGAGTTAGGTAATTTGAGTAAAGCACATATCTTTAACGTATTGCTTCAACAAAAATTAAAAGAACTTGACATTTTGGTAAAAAGCCGACCGGTAGAAATTGGTTACGAAATTAGATGCGTTCCTCCTGTTGCTTTTGATTTAGTTTACTGTGCTTTATTGGGAATGGGAGTAAAAAAATTATTCGATCAAGGTGTAAGTGGTGCTATGGTAACTTCTGATCAAAGAGGTGATATCCATCCTCTTTATTTAAAAGATGTTGAAGATGAAGACGGTAAAATTAAACCGCGATTAGTGAATATCAATTCAGAACGTTTTAAAATGGTCTACGAAGATAACCAGCAATACATTGTTGAATCAGATTATGATACCGTTAGAAATTACGTTAAAAATCCAGAAGACTTTGATTTTCACAAGATTCTAATCTGGTCAGATAAAAAATAAAAGGGATATCTCAATTTTTTATTAGAGGAAAAAATACTAGCTTTGCGACTATTTATTTAAAGCAGCTACAAAGCTTAAATTCATTAAGAAAAATGTGGAAATATATAGCTAGGTGGATTTTAAGATATCGCATTACCCATCTGATTATCATAGGATTGATAACCGTATTTTTTGCTTTTCAGATGCGCTCTTTAAAGCTTTTATACGAGCTTCCACAAATGCTTCCAGAAAACCATCCTACTTTAACGGCTTACGAAAAGTTCAAAGAAGAATTTGGTCAAGATGGCGCGGTATTGTTTGCTGGTGCTGTAAATCCTAATATATTTCAGCTTGATCAATTTAATGCACTCTACGACCTTTCTCATCAAATTCAAGAAATAAAAGGAGTAGAGGGGGTTGTATCTATTGCTCAGATATATACTCTCGTAAAAAATACAGAAGAGAAAAAATTCGATTTCGCAGCGGTTGTTAAGAAAAGACCTGAAACTCAGCAAGAACTCGACTCCTTAAAAAAGCTTATTTATTCACTACCTTTTTATGATGGTTTGCTTTATAATCGTGATGCAAACGTATTCATGTTAATGATAACACTTGACAAAGAGTTACTGAATACCAAAGAACGCTTTCCTTTAATATACAAGATTAAAGACAAGATAAGCGCCTTCGCCGAAGAAGAAAATATAGAAGTTCATTTATCAGGCTTGCCTTATATAAGAACCGTTACAAGTGATTTGATTAGAAGCGAATTAAACAAATTTGTGTTCTATGCTCTTTTTGTAGCCGCATTTATCCTTTTTATTTTCTTCCGTTCTTTTAAAATGGTTTTTTATCCTGTGCTGACAGTGGGAATAAGTGTTATTTGGACACTTGGAATGACAGCTTTATTGGGTTATAAAATTACTATCCTAACAGGAATTATACCTCCTTTATTAATCATAATAGGAATAGAAAACAGCATTTTTCTTCTAAACAAATATATAGCGGAATATAGTATTCATCAAAATAAAATGAAAGCGCTAACAAGGATGGTTAGCCGTATTGGTAGCGCAAATTTTTTAACAAACGCGACAACTGCTGCGGGTTTTGCTGCGTTTATTGTCACCGGAAATGATTTACTTGTTGAATTTGGAATAGTGGCAGCATTGAATATCTTTGGAATCTATTTACTTACACTTATCCTTATTCCAATATTCTTTTCATTTAGAGGAACACCAAAACCACGTCTGCTTTCTAATGTTGATAGTGGTCTCGTTTCGAAGATTGTAGATCGAATATTATTTGTTGTTTCCAGATACCGCACTCGAGTGTATATCCTAAGCTTCATTATATTTATTGCTGGTGTTATTGGAGTTAGCATGCTAAAAACAACGGGCAATATTGTAGATGATATTCCAAAGGATGATGTTCTTTATCAGGATCTGATGTTTTTTGAAAAACATTTTAATGGAGTGATGCCATTTGAGATCACAATTGATACTAAAAAACCTAGAGGAATCATGCAATTGAGCACCATTCAAAAGCTTGAACAATTGCAGAATGAATTATTACAATATCCTGAACTTTCTCGACCAATGTCATTAACGGAAGTAGTAAAATTTTCCAAGCAAGCATTCTATAATGGCGATGAAAAAAAATACGCATTACCTAATAATCAGGAAAAGAATTTCATTTTGGCCTATATGCCCAAAATAGATTCGGGCAACCAAAACACTTTGAACAGTTTTGTCGATAATGACTTGCGTAGGACTCGAGTGACAGTCCAAATGGCTAATTTAGGAACTAACGAAATTGAAGATCTGAAAAATGATTTGCAGCCTAAAATTGATAAAATTTTCAATCCTGAAAAATTTGATGTTGAAGTCACAGGCACAAGCGTTGTTTTTCTTGAAGGAACTAAATACCTGATTAAGAATCTTTTACAAAGTTTATTATTAGCACTGGTTGCTATCTCTCTTCTAATGGCTTTATTGTTTACATCTGCAAGAATGATTGTTTTATCGCTGATCCCCAATCTTTTGCCTCAATTATTAACTGCTGCAATGATGGGGTATTTCGGAATCTCGATAAAACCTTCAACCATTTTGATATTTAGTATTGCGCTAGGTATCTCAGTAGATAACTCAATACATTTCTTATCAAGATATCGCTTACAGTTAAAGCATAACAATTGGCAAATTAATGTTTCTGTAATGAAGGCATTGAAAGAAACCGGTTTTAGCATGGTTTATTCGTCAATAGTTCTCTTTTTCGGATTCTATATTTTCACATTATCGAAATTCGGTGGAACAGAAGCAATGGGATATCTTATTTCTTTTACTTTGTTAGTTGCACTTATTTCGAATCTATTCTTATTACCCTCATTGCTCTTAACGCTTGATAAATTTATGACTACTCGAGCATTTAAAGTGTCCATACTAGAAGCTGAAGAAAATGATGCAGACAATGGCGATTAAGCTAATCTTACAATTATAAAATAAATTATATACACATGAAAGGTATTATTTTAGCTGGCGGTTCGGGTACAAGACTACACCCTTTAACTATTTCTATAAGCAAACAACTTTTGCCTATATACAACAAACCAATGATATATTATCCTTTATCGGTTCTGATGATGGCCGGAATACGTGAAATCTTGATTATTTCCACACCCCACGATTTGCCACATTTCAAAACATTGTTTGGAAGCGGAGAAGATTTGGGGCTAAAATTCAGCTATAAAGAACAAGTTGTTCCCAATGGTTTAGCTCAAGCATTTGTGATCGGTGAAGAATTTATTGGTAACGATAAAGTAGCATTAATATTAGGCGATAATATCTTCTATATGCAAGGCTTGTCGGCACTTCTAAAGAGCGTAAATGATCCAAGCGGCGGAGTAGTATTTGCTTATCAGGTTAATGACCCTCAGCGTTATGGCGTTGTTGAGTTCGACGAAAACATGGTAGCCATTTCGATAGAAGAAAAGCCTAAAAACCCTAAATCGAATTATGCCGTGCCAGGTTTGTATTTTTATGATAATTCGGTTGTTGAAATAGCCAAAAAAATTAAACCAAGCGCTCGTGGCGAATATGAAATTACAGATGTTAACAAACATTATCTTGAACATGGCAAATTGCGAGTTACTGTTTTAAATCGCGGAACTGCCTGGCTTGATACTGGAACTTTTACATCGCTTAACGAGGCTTCACAATTTGTTGAGGTTATAGAAAATCGTCAGGGAATGATGATTAGCAATATTGAAGAAATTGCTTATCGCATGGGTTTTATTGATGCTAATCAACTA
>JAQIBR010000228.1 GCA_027858955.1 Bacteroidales bacterium | reverse complement strand
AAACGAATAAAAAATGCGAATAGCTATTTCTACCAACAATCGTGAAACTATATTTTCCATAACCGGCCAAGCCAAAGAGTTTGCAATTTATGATATAGAAAATAAAGCGGCAGTATTTATTGAGTTTCGTGAAAATCCTCATAAACATGAAGACTAAAAAGGAGACCCTCATGATCATAATCACCGCGATATGGTGATTTCATTAAAAGATTGTAATGCTCTTTTAGTAAAAATGGCAGGGAAACATTTAGAAGAAGATTTTAGAGATGCGAAAATGCCTTTGTTCAAAACTAAGGTAACTGAATTGATAAATATAGCCAACAATTTTGCCCAAAAACCTTAAGTCTACCCGAAAATTTAAAGCTCAGATTCTTCAATAAAAGCATCAAAAGCTACTTTTATATCTTTTTCTATTCTTTGATGAAAAAGACTGAAGGCTTGAACTAATTTTTTTCCTTTTTCAGTTAAAACAGTTTGCCCTCCATCCTTCCCTCCTCTTGTTTTTTCGAGCAAATTAAACCCTAGCTTTTCTTCAATCTTTTTCAGATCGCCCCAGGTTTTACGATATGTAATTCCCAAGGCTTCAGTTGCTGCCATTAAAGATCCTGTTTCTTCAATTTTCTGTAAAATTAACCATTTTCCATCACCCATAATACCTTTTCCACCTTTGTCCGATAGCCAAAACTTATAGTTCAGATGCAACGATTCATAGGCAAATTCTTGTTTTGGATCCATGTTAAATTTGATAAAGTGTTTATATGTTAATATTATAACTAGCTGTTTTTTAGCACATTATTGGATTAACAAATTGGTTTTACTCGTAACGCAAAGCATCAATAGGATCGAGCTTAGCAGCTTTATTGGCTGGAATAAAACCGGAAACAATAGCGACAACAAAACAAAGCACAACGCCTAATATTATCCAGGCCCAAGGAATTAAAAACGAACTGCCAATAAGAAAAGAAACACCATTCCCGACTGCAATACCAAGAATTATTCCAACAACTCCTCCAATCTGAGAGATAACAACAGATTCAATTAGAAATTGCATTTTAATCATTTGTTTAGTCGCTCCTAAAGCTTTTCGAATTCCAATTTCCTTTGTTCGCTCAGTTACCGAAACCAACATAATATTCATCAGTCCTATTGCCGCCCCCATCAAAGTTATCAATCCAATAAAAATAGCTGCTTTGGTGATCATTTGGATATTATCGATAAGCAATTCAGCCAAATTATTGCTTTGCTCTATAACAAAACTATCTTCTTCACCGAGTTTATTTTTGCGGATTATCCTCATTATACCGGTAGCTTCTCCAATTATAGCATCCATATTTAAAGGATTGTCAACCAAAATATTAATCCTGAAATTTTGATTAGGACTGGGAAAATAAGTTCTAACATTTTGAATGGGTAACCAAACAGATCTATCACCACTAAAGCCCAAACTGCTTCCTTTTTCTTTTAAGACACCAATAACGTTATATTTTCCGCCACTAACAGAAATTACTTTTCCAATGGGATCTTCATTGTTTTTAAAAAGCGCACCAACAACATCGCTTCCAATAATTGCAACTTGAGAACCATAATATACATCAGTAGCTGTAAAATTCCTTCCTAATTCAATATCTTCGCCAGATGTTTCTGCATAATCTTCATCAACACCCATAATACGAACATTCGGATTGGTCTTCTCTGATTTATATTTTATAGTTGCAATCCCACTTCCATAGGTATAAATTGATGTTGTAGCTCCAATTTCGAATCGCTCCTTAAATGTTTTGGCTTCATTCCATTCAATTATGCGATAATAATCTCCACGATGCCTCTCTCCTCCTATTTGCACGTTCATTCCTCTATTTTTTAGAGTAAATGTATTTGCTCCCATTGATGTAAATTGCTCATTCAGAAAAAATTTAATTGCATCAATAGACGTTAGAATACCAACAAGTGCCATAATACCAAAGGCAATAATCATTACGGTTAATATTGTTCTGAGCAAATGAGATCGAATGGACTCAAGCGAGATTCCAATGTTTTCTTTTATTAGTTTATTCATCTGTTAATAATTTTATATTTTGATCAGATGTCCCGTAGGGATACCTTAGGCAGAATATCCATCCGCCAGCGTTAGACAGAGCTTTCGCCGAAGTCTGGCGGATCAATTCGGTTATTGTGCCTTCAATTGCACTTGGATATTTCATGGTTTATTTGTCTTCTTTTTTTCCGTATGCTAAATCACCCGCATCTCCCAAACCTGGTACAATATATGCCTGTGCTGTAAGCTCATCATCAATAGCTCCTACCCAAATACTTACATCTGATTTAGAAAAATGTTTTTTCATATATTCAACTCCCTCAGAACTGGCGATAGCTGAAACTAAATACGTAAATTTTGGTTTTACATCTTCAATAATCGCCTTATATGTAAGATGCATAGAAGCACCTGTTGCCAGCATAGGATCAGAAAGAATTAGTATTTTATTTTTCAAATCGGGCTTTGCCATATATTCTAATTTAATTTTAAAAGAGCCGTCTTTGTTATGTTTCCTATAAGCAGAAATAAAAGCGCTTTCAGCCTTATCAAAAATATTAAGCATTCCCTGATGAAAAGGAACGCCGGCACGCAAGATTGTTGCTAAAACAATATTCGATTGCAAAACAGACACTTTGGCAACGCCTAATGGCGTTTGTATATCAGCTATCTTATACTCTAAATCTTTACTTATTTCGTATGCTAATATTGCACCAATACGCTCTAGATTTCTTCTAAAACGCAACATATCTCCCTGAATATGAACGTCTCGAATTTCTGCCATGTATTGATTAAAAATAGAATTAGAATCTCCGAGATTGTGTACCATTTTTGCTTTCTTTTTACAAATTACTAGTTTGTTAATCAAACAAAGATAGTCAAATTGCAAGAATTAGATGTAGCTTGTTTAAAAAGGTTACTGACCAAAACTATCAACATTATATATTTCTTTCTTTGCCTGAAATTCCATTTATCTTATTCGTAAATAGATATAAAAAAAATATTTTAAGATGAATGATGAACGTACCCACTTAATTTGCTTATAAGCAATTGATTTAGATCCAAATCCCAGATAAAAACGCGCCAAATTATCATCGTTAGAACCTTCAAAATCAAACACTAACTCCTGTCCGGCATTAGCTTCAATATAGGCATCTATCAAATAAGGTAAAGCTCCATTTTGTCGAGCAAAATTATTGGAACCTGAAAAAAGGAAAGTTACTCGCTTATTACTTCGTAAAAATATAGCTGCTGCACAAAGGTTGTTCTCTGATGAATACGCTCCCCACACCTCTGCTTGCCCTAATTGTAGGGCTTTATAAACTGTACGTATTAACCGACTGTAATCTTCAGTACTATATACATCCAATTGTTTTCCCTTATTTGATTGGAAAAGGCGAATCACAGCATCAGGTTTCAAATTTTCAAAAATAGTTAACTTGGCTTTGGCAGCATTTTTCAGATTGCGTCTTAAGTTATTTGAATATCCTTCTTTAATAAACTCATATTCATCTATTAAATCCATCTCAATATTCTGCCTGGATTCAGCCTTAATATTTAAACTATTAAGGCGATTATGTTGATTTAGATTAATATCAACAAACTTGTATTGTGAAGGAATTTGAGTTAAGAACTCATCTAATAAACTTGGTTTTAATGGCACTTTTGAAAACAATCCCAATTGCTGTGTAAAAACAGGTTGATAAATATAATCCACACCAAATTTTCTTCTGAAAGGCAAAGGAAAAACTGCCTTATAATCATCGAGTATCAATGCGTTCCAATTATCGGCAACAATATCGAGATACCATGAATAAGCATAAATTCGACCATTTACACTTGAAGAGATACATTCGTCCCACAGACGCTTATTAATTTCTTTATGATGATAATACCGTATCACGAAGCATGGATTTTACTTAATAAATAGGTATATACTTCTCTCCAACCTTTCCATCTGTCCTGATCGCTAAGCGATTCGTTGTGCCATAAACTTATAAAAGTACCGTTTATGGCTTTAACTTCATAAATCAAGGATTGAATAATCGCTTTTGCTTCTTCAATACCTACGTCTTTATAATCGCGCAAAGTTCCGTCCATAACAGCAAAAGGAAATACTTGCATTTTTGTTTCTGTTTCATAATCAAGATCATAGAAATAAAATGGAGTACATATTCCTGCTCTAAATCCAGGTTCAGCAGCATATCCCATAGTATAATCTTCCACTAAATCGATGGCAAGTAAATTCCGATAGGTTTCTGGTAGGTGGAGTCTTAAATAATGTTGCCGACTTCTGGTAATTTCTACTTTTATGACCTTTTCCAGATCACGACTTTCACTTATCATTAACTCAGGATATTCATTTGAAGCATAAGATAAATGTATTCCAAGCTTTGCTCTGTCAGCCAAAGATTTTATTAATACCCTGAAAGTATTGTTACCCGTCGAAATATTCTTATCAAATGGCCCAAGCATGGCAAATAAAATAAAATAGATGGGTTTTAATTTATATTGCTTTTGCAGTGCGAATTGAAAATCGAAAGTATCAAATGGGTCTTTTTCCCTGCCAAACAGAACACGAAAGCGGTGTCCCAGTTGTGCCATATCAAACTCCCAAATATTACTTAAAAGACCGCCTAAATTTCTTGTAATTCCCTTCTGATAAAAGGACCAAGCCTGATCGATATCGTAGGTCGGAATAAATTGGAATTTTTGGAAATCGGGCACAAATTCAGGATAATGTTGTTGAATAATCGCTACAATATCATGAGCCCAAATATTTATTACAGGCTTATGAAGAAACCCGTGCTTATATGCAAAACTTTCATGTGCAGTAAATCGGCCATACTCATCCTTTCTATATGGCATATACTCTTCGTAACGACTAACAAAATAAAATGCGGCTGCAAAAACATCAAATTGAAGTCTGCTCTCTTTTTGATAAACAGGAAATGGGACTCGAATATTTTTATACTCTACAGTACTCAATTCCTGAGAATTTAATCCGCTCTCAAACAATATTTTAGATGACCCGAAAAATAAAAAATGATTTTCAGAACGGTTTCCATATACTATCTTTGGGCCTGTGAAAGCCTGAAAAACATCTAAATCAGACGAAAGCGTATAATCAATACGAATTATATCCTTAAAAAAAAGTTTAAAAATATAATTCAGACGTTTTGTAATACGTGCAGTATAGATAAAGAGCATATGGTCAATTTCTATTCAAAAATACGTGAAGCGGATGAGAATACAAAATCTAATGTTTAGTGATACGATGACTTTGAGTTCATCGTATCACTATAAAAGCGAAAAATTATGTTGTCAGCTCGTAAATTTTATACCAATAATAAAATGCCTCAGGATTGATTTTCTTAAGTTTATTCAATTTCTTTTTGATTTATCATTATCTATAAATTGGCATAAAAGTACTATTGCTGCCGTAAATTAGTAAAATAATTATCTGATGGAAATTATAAATTTACTAAAATTTTCTTTTTTTCTTCTTCTGTTCGCATAATGATGTCAGGCGTTTCAAAAACGGGCTTGTCTTTGAAATGGCTTTTTATATTGGCAATACATAGTTTATCGGTTGCGATGGCTTTCAATCGTTTTCGATTATTGCAGTTATCTCTATTTTAAGATTAGGTAAATGTTTTACAATAATACCCCAAATTACTACATCATCAACTTTATCATATCCATGAATCACCCAGTTTCGGGCATCAACAATTCTTCTTGCATTTTCAATTTTAATATCAAAAAGATATTTTTTTATTTCACGCTTCATAAATCAATTGCTTGGTTTCGTTTATGCTTTCAATAAAATATGGATTGGATAGAGTTCGTTCAGTAACTATATCAATATCACGATTAAAGAGTTCCCTTAATTTATAATGCAGGGTGAAATAATTATTGGTATATTCTTCAACAGACAGTTTATCAGAAAATAAAATTAATAAGTCGATGTCACTATCTTTATTAAAATTACCTGTTACAACCGAACCAAATACGTTCATCCGTTGTATTTTGAGAAATTTACACAAAGAGATCAATTCGTCCTTCTTATTTTCAATAATCTGCTGCATATAGTTTTTTTTCAAAGATAATACATTTTATTTTATTGTTTGCCGGGTGAGATTACAAAATTTAATGTAAATCATTGATACGATGACTTTGAGTTCATCGTATCACTTAAAAAGCGAAAAATTGTGTAGTCAGCTCGTAAATTTTATACCAATAATAATAATACCGATTAGTCAACTAAATGCCGCATACCTGCCCGTCCGGTCAGGCGGGTTTTAGCTCAGCATTATTATTTTTTAATTGCCTTCGCTGATTTTCAATTCACTTCGTTCAATTTGCGGTTTTGTTGATCTATCGGCATTAATCCCGAAGATTCGGGATAAATTCAAAATTTGCTATGCGGCATTTTGAACTACAATTGGTATAAGTTAGTTAAACCATTATTTTTTTTGACTGCAAATCCATTTTGTGTATCCCCGCTGTTTTAAACTCTTCGGAATTTATTAAAGAAAAATATTCAAAACCTATCTATGGTAAAAACTCAGAAATAAAGAGTTTGAATTTTGAAGCCGGGAAGATTTGGATAGAAAAAGACAATGCCGGGAATGTAATCAGTCCTTATGAATTACTTCCAAACTTGCATAAAGATATAGCTGAGGATAAAATAGAAGAATTTATTTATGGTGATAAACTTGCCGATGGTGGTGCTGCAATGACAGCCTATGCCAAGATGCAATTTATGAATATTTCACAAGAAGAACATAACGCAATAGCAAATGGTTTATTAAAATATTGCGAACTTGATACTATGGCAATGGTATTTATTTGGGAGTATTTTTGGGAGTTGACAGTATAAAAATACAAAATATAAATGAAACTAAAATAGCACTTTAACAGCGCTTAAAAAAAAGCACGGACAGAATTTATCCAACCTTAAAAACCTATTAATTTATTATATTTGTTTTTTTATTTCACAAAGTTCTAAACTCAGCTTTATATCAAAATTAATATCAAACAATAAATGCAAATAATCCATAAAATTGACGACTTCTTATTTTTAATTTTCCCCAATATTAAAAGAACAGATACGGATCAAATAATTAAGTCTTTTGAAGAATATTACACCTTTGGATTGTACAAGCCTAAAGTATCAGTAGACAAAGATTGGATTACAATAGAAATTGACGGCCAAGCTATCATTTCACAAGAAGCAGATTATCGAAAAACTATTGCCCTTTGTGAAAAAGGCAGATATTCTGAGGCTAAACCAATCCTTACTAAATTGATTGAAAAAAACCCAACAATTTCAGAATATCACAGAATTATGGGTCAGATTCTTTCCGATGAAGGAGACCAAGAAGAAGCTATTAATTGCTTGATTGACGCATTACGTTGGGATTCAAAAAATGGATGGGCATTGTTAATGATGGGCAATATTTTGGCGAAATTCCAAAATGATATCCCGACTGCGATGAAATATTACGATCAGGCAGTGGCTGCAAATACCACAGACCATATCAGCCTTACCAATATTGGCTACTTGTTGCAAAAGCAAGGGAAACTTGATGATGCAAAAAAGTATTTTTTGGAAGCGATTAAAATCAATAACCAATACCCAAACACTCATTTTGCATTAGGAATGATTGCGCAATTGGAGAATGATTTAGATTCAGCATTTTACAGCACCATCCAAGCGATTAAATTAAACATAAACAAAGATGTTCTTTATCAAAATTCAGTCCGACAAGCTTTTGAGATAGCAAACAAAGTTCTTTCAAACAATGATGGTAAGAAAATATTTAGAACATATCGTTCCAAACTTGAATTTGACGGCGATAGAGAAATAGATATAGTTGAAGATGCTGAAATAGATACTGCCGCTAAATTTGAATTCGCCGAAAACTATAACAGACCTAAGCATATTGTAAGATACAAACCAAATTATCCTGCCGTTGAACATCTTATCATGCATGAGTTAGTTCACCTCGATTTTGTAATTGAAGCAAGAAAAGAAGAACTCAATCAGCTTTTTACTTCTACTCAAGAACACAAAACCGAATTCATTAAAAGGCTTGAACCGACTGTTAAGAAATTCAGAAAAATGGGCATTTCCGAACAATCAATAACATCCTATTGTTCAGGTCTGTTTGAAGGAATGAACAGACAAATATTTAATACACCTATTGACTTATTTATTGAAGATTTCCTTTACATCAATTATTCCGAATTAAGACCTTATCAATTTATATCGCTTTATACTTTGCTTCAGGAAGGTTTGAAAGCGGTAACGGATAAAAAGATTGTGGAACTTTCACCAGAAGATATTTTGTCGAAAAGCAAAGTTTATAATCTCGTGAATGCCATTCAGTTTAAAGAATTATTTGGCTTAGATTACATAAACGATTTTCAAGCAACACCAAGCGAATTAATGTCAGCAAATACATTTTATGATGAGTATTTGCAATACAAAGACGACAGAGAACCAGCCGAAGAATATGAATTGCTAATCCATTGGGCAGAAGACTTAAAACTTGATAAGTATTTTGAGTTAGTTGACGAAAAAGGCTACAGAAAAAGAAGTGATGTTGATAAACTTTTAGATTCTATAGAAAAAGACCCCCACGATTTGGAAACCAAAGACCCAACTAAAGAAAGGGAAATGGAGAAATTTCAAAAAGCGAATAAAAGCAGCGATACAAATATGGCTGTTGTTATGTTTATGGTTGAGGCGTTGCAATATTTTGACGCTTTACCTGAAGATAAAATAAAGGAAATTGCTATTGAAATTGCTATGCAAGGCACTCATGGCTATAATCCCAAAAAGAAAAATTACAGAATAAGCTCAATTCCTGATAAGACCTTTTCCGGCTATCATATTTTGGCGTATTACTATGTGAGTTGGATGTTGGCAATGCCGCAGGAGGTTGATAAGTTGGAGATGGATTTCGACAAAGAATACAAATTGGCTATTTCCATGCATAAAGCCGAGTAGCAAATAAATTAATTTATATTATTCTTTTAACCGGCATTGTGCATTTGTCAGCAATGAAAAGTTATTTCCGTCTCTTCCCTAATAAAATAACTTAACTTCTACTAACTTCTATCAAAGGATTGGAGAGTATCGTAATATAACATCTCATTATATTTTGATATACATACCAAAAAAACTTGTACTTTTAACAAACTGAATCTAATGTTTATTTTATGAATCGTATTAAAGAAGTTCTAGAAGATCAAGGTCGCTCTCAAAGGTGGCTGGCTGAAAGACTTGGGAAAAGCTACAATATGATTAATTCCTATGCTCAAAACAGACACCAACCAAGGTTGGAAATATTATATGAAATAGCCAAAATGTTAGATGTGGATGTGAAAGATTTGATAATTTCTACAAAGAATGAGATGGATGCTTAGCAATAAACAAGAGCAAATATCGAGATATTTTAGATCTAATCCGCGAAACAAAATCGTGATTAGCACAACTCTATTTGAAGGTATTACACCATTAGATGTTGGGAAATGTTTATCTGAAGTCATTTATTCTTTTGTTGAAGATAAACAATTATCCATGAAAACATTGAGCACTCTGGAGGAAATATTTGACTCTGCGATTGTGAATCATCAATTATATGGAAAAGTATTAATGATTACCAATATTGGAATTCTATTTGAACCCATTTTGAAAATTGATATTCCAAAGCTATTTGAGAGGTACTCAAACGACAATGCTTTATTTCTGCATTGTGATGGGGAATACGAAAACGGCAAACTTTATTTCTTGACTAAGAAAAAAGGAATTGAACTGAATCTTAAAAATTTAAGCCACTTAATTATATAAAACGATAAAGTAAAAATCATCATTTATTAAAATGCTGATAAATTCTTATTTGAAATACGCAAAAGCTATAAACACATGAAATACAACGAACTTATTAATTTCGAACCGATTACCGAGGTTGTGAAATTCAGCAAAACATCAGATTCAAATTATCAAAAAACTTTAATAAAAACATTTGTGTTTTCTGAAACCATTAAAAATCATTTAATACCATTGATGATTAGGAATTTGGACTTCAATTATAGTGGAGAATCATTTGGTTTGCACGTAGTTGGTAACTATGGAACAGGTAAATCTCACTTAATGTCGTTAGTTTCTTTAATTGCTGAAGATGAGTCTCTTTTGAACCTTGTAAATGATGATAGACCCAAAATGGATTTGTCTTTAATTGCTGGAAAATTCAAAACATTACGCTTTGAAATAGGTAATAAGGAGAGTTTATGGGAGGTGGTCACTTATAAATTAGAAACATATCTAAAAGAAATAGGTGTGAATTTTTCTTTTGAAGGTCACGACCCAAAAAGCTATTTCGAAAAGATTCAATTGATGATGGCTGATTTTGAAGAAAAATATCCCGACAAAGGCTTTTTAATGGTTATCGATGAAATGCTTGCCTATTTAAAAGGTCGAAGCACTCCTGATAAGCTCAACCAAGATCTTCAGGTACTTCAGGCACTTGGACAAGCTTGTGATTCATCAAAGTTCAAATTCATTTTTGGTGTTCAGGAAATGATTTATCATTCCTCAGAATTTCAGTTTGCAGCAGAAATGCTTCAGAAGGTAAATGATAGATACAAAGACATTATGATTACCAAAGAAGATGTGGCTTTTCTTGTGAAGAACCGAATTCTGAAAAAAGACGAACACCAAAAGCAAAAAATAAGAGAACATCTCGACCCGTTTTTGAGTCTATTTACTGATATGCATGGAAGGACTCAAGAATACATTGACCTCTTTCCTGTCCACCCTACCTACTTCGAGAATTTTGAGAAAATTAGAATTGGCAAAAGCCAAAGGGAAATCCTCAAAACTTTATCCAATCAGTTTTCCGAAATTTTAGACCATGAGATTCCCAAAGATAATCCCGGGCTTTTGACATATGATAGGTATTGGGAAGATATTCATAAAAGCTTGGATTTAATGGCTATTCCTGATGTTAGAAAAGTGAATGAAATAGTAGAAACGATTAATGATAAAATAGAAACGTATTTTACTGGAGCAAGATCGTCAAAAAAGGCAATTGCTAATCGAATTACGAATGCTTGTGCAATTAGACTTTTGCAACATGAATTAACTAAACAAAATGGAACTAACACAGAACATCTTGTTAACGATTTGTGTTTAACCGATAAACTGGCAACCGACAGAGATTTTCTAATTGATATTATTGATTCCACAGCCCAGCAAATCATAACTGCAACTTCCGGCCAGTATTTTGATAAAAATGCTGAAAATGCCGAATATCATTTAAGAATTGAAGGAGGGATTAATTTTGACCAAAAAATTAAGGATTACGCAGCAACAATGGCTGATTCTCTGAAAGATGAGTATTTCTTTAAATTTTTAGAAGTTAATTTACCATTGGATCACGACACCTATCGCACAGGATTTAGGATATGGGAACATTCCGTTGAATGGAAATCTCATAAGACATATAGAGACGGTTATATTTTCTTTGGGAATCCCAATGAGAAATCAACCACACACCCAAGACAGCACTTTTATATGTATTTCATGCCCATTTTTGATGAAACGAAAAAAACAAGAAACCATGAAGAAGACGAAGTGTATTTCATTTTTGATGGCATATCAAAAGAGTTTAAAGATGCTGTTACAATGTATGGTGCTGCATTAGCATTAGAAGTGCGAGCTGATTCTTCTCAGAAAACAATCTATCATCAAAAGATAGATGAGCGGAATAAAAAGGCAAGAGCATTATTTGATCAGGAATATGTTCAAATAACCCAAGTAGATTACAAAGGCAAAGAGCTGCCATTAAATGGTTATCCTTTACCTGGTGCCGGGTTTACTAAGGAGCAAATTTTCTCCAACGTGGCGTCAATTGTTTTTGAACTTTGGTTTGAGAATGAAAGCCCTAATTATCCAAAATTTACTCAACTAAATGCATCTGTGGCAAAGGATAATTTCGATAGGCTTATAAAGCAAGGACTTTCGAAAATTGCAAACCCAGAACAAGCCAATCGTGATGGAGAAGGAATATTATCTGGTTTAGGTCTTTGGATACCGGGAATGTTGGATTATAGCCATTCGCCTTATGCTAAAAGTTTGTTGCAACTTTTAAAGGATAAAGGAGACGGAAAGGTATTGAATCGAGATGAAATTATTGAATATGTTGATAAAAGCGATAGCCTATGGTTGTCTAGAGATTTTAAAATTGAAGCTGAATTAGAGTTTGTAGTAATGGCTACATTGGCAGCATTAGGTGAAATTGAAATTACCTTAAATTCTGGTAAAGCAATCAATTCAACAAA
>JAQIBR010000223.1 GCA_027858955.1 Bacteroidales bacterium | reverse complement strand
ATTTTTGCTCCTAAGAATTCGCGATTCATACGAGCAATATTAGAAACGGAAATCTCTTTCGGGCATTCCATTTCACAAGCATAGGTATTGGTACAATTACCAAATCCTAACTCATCCATAGTAGCAACCATTTTCTGAACGCGACGTTCTTTCTCTATCTGTCCTTGTGGCAACAAAGCAAATTGAGAAACTTTTGCTGAAACAAATAGCATTGCTGAAGCATTCTTACAAGCAGCAACACAAGCACCACAACCAATACAGGAAGCAGCATCCATTGCAAGATCAGAAGCATATTTCGAAATCAATATAGAATTTGCATCCGGAACACCACCAGTAGAAGCAGAAGTATATCCGCCTGCTTGAATAATTGTATCCATTGCAGTACGATCAACCACCAAATCTTTAATTACAGGGAATGGTTTCCCTCGCCATGGTTCAATAATAATTGTATCACCGTCCTTGAACTTACGCATATGCAATTGACAAGTTGTAATTGCATCATCAGGACCGTGAGGATGCCCATTGATATATAAACTACACATACCACAAATTCCTTCACGACAATCGTGATCGAAACAAACAGGTGATTCTATTTTATCTACCAAAGATTCGTTTAATACGTCTAGCATCTCAAGGAAGGAAGAATCTTTTGAAACTCCTGCAACCTCATATTTTTTAAATCCCCCTTTGGCTTGGGCATTTTCCTGACGCCATATTTTTAATGTTAAATCCATTTTTCTATCTTTTATTTATTTGTAATTAGATTACTATGACGGTGCATAGCTTTCCTTTAAATAAAATTCTACTTATAATTCCTGGTTTTTACTTCAATAGCCTCGTATTTCAGCCCTTCTTTATGAAGTTCCGGTTTTACACCTACACCTTTGAATTCCCAGGCAGCAACGTACATAAACTCATCGTCTTTACGCATAGCTTCACCTTCGGCAGATTGATATTCTTCGCGGAAGTGACCGCCACAACTTTCTTCGCGATGATGAGCATCGTAAGCCATCAATTCTCCCATATCGAAGAAATCAGCTATCCTTAATGCTTTTTCCAATTCAGGATTAAACTCATCGGGAGTTCCTGTAACACGTAAATTATTAAAAAACTCTTTGCGTATTTTCGGAATTTCGGCCAATGCGATTTCTAAGCGTTCTTTTGTACGTGACATACCTACATTGTCCCACATAACAAGACCGAGTTTTTTATGGAAATAATCAGGCGATTTTGTTCCCTTAATGTTCATTAAACGATTAATGCGTTCTTTAACAGCACTTTCGGCTTCGTCAAAGGCAGCGGTATTTGTAGGAATCGGACCAACACCAATTTGATCAGCCAAATAATTTTGAACAGTATAAGGCAACACAAAATATCCGTCAGATAATCCCTGCATTAAAGCAGAAGCACCTAAACGGTTGGCACCATGATCGGAGAAGTTAGCTTCACCACCTGCGAATAATCCTGGAATAGTAGTTTGTAATTCATAATCAACCCATATTCCGCCCATAGAATAGTGAATGGCAGGGTAAATCATCATAGGAGTTTCGTAAGGATTTGTGTCAACAATTTTTTCATACATCTGGAAAAGGTTACCGTAGCGTGCTTTAATTACATCTTTTCCTAGACGCTTAATCGCATCCTTAAAATCAAGATAAACAGCCAAGCCTGTGCCAACACCTAAACCTGCATCGCAACGTTCTTTAGCTGCTCGGGAAGCTACATCGCGAGGAACTAGATTACCGAAGGCAGGATATCTTCTTTCCAAATAATAATCACGATCTTCTTCTTTCAAATCGTTTGCCATTAATTTACCCGAGCGAATTGCTTCAGCATCCTCTAGTTTTTTAGGAACCCAAATACGACCATCATTACGTAAACTTTCACTCATCAAAGTTAATTTCGATTGGAAGTCGCCGTGAACAGGAATACAAGTAGGGTGAATCTGTACAAAAGCAGGATTACCAAAATATGCTCCACGTTTCCAAGAGCTAATGGCAGCACCTCCATTCGAAGACATTGCCAATGTTGACAAGTAAAATACATTTCCGTATCCACCTGAAGCAATAATTACGGCGTGAGCAGAATGACGTTCAATTTTGCCAGAAATCAAATCACGAGTAATTATCCCGCGGGCTTTTCCGTCAACAACAACTAAATCGAGCATTTCGTGACGATTGTATATTTTAACGGTACCCTTATTTATTTCTTTACTTAATGCACCATAAGCACCTAGCAATAATTGCTGTCCGGTCTGACCACGAGCATAAAATGTACGTGATACTTGAGCACCTCCAAAAGAACGATTATCAAGATATCCGCTATATTCACGTGCAAAAGGAATACCCTGGGCTACACATTGGTCTATAATATCGTTACTTACCTCAGCTAAACGATAAGTGTTAGCTTCGCGAGCACGATAATCGCCTCCTTTAATAGTATCGTAAAACAAGCGATAAATAGAATCGCCATCACCTGGATAATTTTTTGCAGCATTGATACCACCTTGTGCAGCAATACTATGCGCACGACGAGGGCTATCTTGAATACAAAAATTCTTAACATTAAAGCCAAGTTCTCCGAGGGATGCAGCTGCAGCGCCGCCAGCCAGACCTGTTCCAACTACAATAACGTCAATTTTTCTTTTGTTTGAAGGGTTCACCAAATCTTGGTGAGCTTTATAATTGGTCCACTTTTCGGCCAGAGGCCCTTGTGGTATTTTTGAATCTAATTTTGTCATTTTAATTCTTTTTTAGGGATTAGCAAATTATTGCATTATCATAAAATATAATGGGATGATAATAAATCCCAAAGGAACAACGATTGCATAAATGGTTCCAAAGGCTTTTATAATAGGGGTATATTTTGGGTGTTCCCAACCTAATGTTTGAAATGCTGATTGAAAAGCGTGATCTAAATGGAACCCTAAAATCACAAAAGAAACAATATAAATAATTGAGAACAAAGGCTGAGTTGTAAACAATTCAATTGCAATATGAAAAAACTCAGGATGTCCGTGAGCATCAACAATTGTAGTAGAAACAAAACCCAGTTTAATAAAATAAAACTGATACATATGCATAGCTAAGAACAAGAAAACCAATATTCCTGTATAAATCATATACTTAGAACTGAAAGTGGTTTTTGTCTTGCTTCCTGATTTGTATCTTACATTACCTCGTGAAGCCCAGTTTTGTAACTGAACAATTATGCCGTAAATAATGTGAATAATAAAACCTCCAAAAAGAACAACCTCAAAGGCTTTAATAACCAAGTTAGTAGCCATAAAGCCTGCAAGTAGCTCAAATATTTCTTGGTGATTTTCGGTTAGCGGCATTAAAAACAAATTGATGCCCAAATGGACAAGCAAAAAGATAATTAAAAACAAACCGGCTAACGACATGATTACTTTTTTAGTAATCGATGAAAATGTTCCGTGCTTACTCATAATAATAACTTATTTTAGTATAGTTTCTGATTTTTTTGATGAATATATTTGGTATTTTTGTATCAACAAAACACAAATATAAGATTTAAAATTGTTCAAAACCCGACATCTATACGGTTTTAATCAATTTGTAATAATTATAAATAATTCAGTTTCAAGATGAGATACCACAAAATTGATAATCAATTTTTTACAAACAATAGAGAAGCATTTGCAAAAAAGATGGAACCAAATTCGGTTGCCATTTTTGTTTCGAACGATGAACACCCTCGTAATGGAGATCAATTCTTCCCTTTCCGCCAGTCGTCTGATTTATTTTACCTCAGCGGAATAGAACAGGAAAAAACTATTTTAATGCTAGCGCCTGATTGCCCAAATCCAAAGCTTAGAGAAGTGCTTTTTGTATTGAAAACCAGCGAGCATATTGCTGTTTGGTACGGTCATAAATATACTCAGGAAGAAGCCAAAGAAACTTCTGGAATTGAAAATGTTCACTGGACAGATGAAATGGATATGATGCTTAGAGAAGCCGCTTCTTACTCTAAAAACATTTATCTAAACGAATATGAATACCCAAAATATGCTTCTGATGTTGAGTCTGGAGAACAGCGATTTACAAAGGAAATAAAGCAGCTTTATCCATTACACGTTTTTGAACGTTCGGCGCCAATTTTATACCATTTACGCCTGATAAAATCCGAAACAGAAATTGATCTTATTAAAGAAGCCTGTGAAATTACTAATAAAGCATTCCGTCGAATTCTGCAATTTGTAAAACCGGATGTGATGGAATTTGAGATTCAGGCAGAAATTGAGCATGAATTTACTCGAAAACGCGCAAACGGTCATGGCTATTATCCCATAATTGCAACTGGCGAAAACGCTTGTGTATTGCACTATATCGAAAATGATAAAGTGTGTAAAGATGGCGATGTGATCTTGTTTGATTTTGGAGCTGAATATGCTAATTATTCTGCTGATATGTCGCGCTCTATTCCTGTAAACGGAAAATTTACTGAACGTCAAAGAGCTGTTTATCAGGCAGTTTTACGCACTTTGGATACACTGACTGAAAATATGCTTGTCGGCAAAGCTCTTGATGATTTGGATAAACTCTCAAAAATATTGATTGAAAAAGAGTTGATTAGTTTAGGACTATTCACGGAAATTGAAGTAAAAAATCAAGACCTAAAAGAACCTTTATTTAAAAAGTACTTTATGCATGGCGTTAACCATCATTTAGGATTGGATGTTCACGATGTTGGAAACCGAAACGTTCCTCTTACTGCAGGGATGGTTTTTACTTGCGAACCCGGAATTTATATTCCTGAAGAAAGTCTTGGCATTCGATTGGAAAATGATATTTTAATTACCGAAAACGGACCAGTAAATTTGATGGAAAATATTCCGATTGAGATTGAGGAGATTGAAAGGCTGATGAGTAAATAGTTGCTGGTTGCTGGTTGCTAGTTGCTAGTTTGTCCATGCCTAAATAACGTTGACCGTTTTTAAAATGGCTTTGTTAATTCGTTTAGCTAAAAACGGCCCTTCATAAATAAATCCTGTATATACCTGAACAAGTGAAGCGCCTGCTTCAAGTTTTTCAATTGCATCTTCAGCGTTAATAATTCCGCCTACAGCAATAATGGGAAATGCTCCTTTTGAATTTTCGTGCAAATAGCTAATGACTTCTGTTGATCTTTTATTTAAAGGTTTTCCACTCAAGCCACCATTTGCAATGGATTTCACTTTTTCTTCATCTGTAGTTAAACCCTCTCTACTTACACTTGTGTTAGCAGCAATAACTCCATGAATTCCTGTCTTTTCTATAACAGTGATTACCTCATCCAATTGACCATCATTTAAATCAGGCGACACTTTTAGCAAAATAGGTTTCAATTTCGGTTTTGCCGTGTTTTTTTCCATAACTGCATTCAATATGGCTTCGAGGTATTTTTGGTCTTGCAATTCGTGTAAATCGCTGATATTTGGACAACTAACATTTACCACAAAATAAGCTGCTTCATTATATAATCCTTCAAAAACAGCTACATAATCGTCAACAGCATTTTCGTTAGGGGTAACTGTGTTTTTGCCTAAATTCGCTCCAATAATAGCTTTTGTTTTTCTTTTTTTTAAGTTCTCACATGTAGCCAAAACTCCGCCATTATTAAAACCCATTCGATTGATTAAAGCTTTGTCCTTAGGCAATCGAAATAAACGTGGTTTTGGATTCCCTGCTTGTCCTTTAGGAGTAACCGTTCCTATCTCGATATGACCAAATCCTAAATAACTCAGTTCATTAAACATAGTCGCATCTTTATCGAAACCCGCAGCGATTCCAACGGGATTGGCAAACTTTAATCCAAAAACTTCTCGTTCTAATCTTTTATCATTTATGGTAAAAAGTCTTTTAGCAATCCAATGTGAGCCTGGAATGCTAAAAAAAAAGTTCAAACAAAAGCGCACAAAATGATGAACATCTTCGGCGTAGAACAAAAATAAAAACGGACGAATTATAGATTTATACATAGTGAATCATAAAAAAAAGCTCGATACAATCGAGCTTAAGCTTATTCTTTTTCGTTTTCTTTAGAATCAGTATCGCTCTCTTCAGCTTCAACATCTTCGGCCAAATCAACCAAGCCCTTCGTTTGAAGTAAGTTATACCATTGTATTATTTTCTTGATGTCGGAAGCATAAACACGATCGCGATCGAAATTTGGCAACACACTTTCAAAAAAACCAACTAACTCATTTGCACTGCTTTTATGACTCAATGCTTGCTGATTGTTTGTGATATTAAAAATCGAATGAAATATTTCTTTTAAAGGAACATCTTCTGTTTCAGTAAAAACGCTGATTTCTTCCAAAGAGCTGATGCGTTCGTGAGAGAATGCAGGAATACGTTTTTCGTCAATTAATGATTCAACCAAAACACCATTTTTAGTGCTTGTAATCATTTTGTACAAACCCGGCTTTCCAGAGATTGATAATATTTTGCTTAAGTCCATAAACTATGTTTAAAATTCCCTGCAAAAATAACAAAATACACAAACAGTAAAATGCTTTTCTTTTTTTCGATATTAGCAGGGCAAACGCATCTAAATTTAACCGTAGAGAAATGGAATTCACAAAATAACTCAAAGTGTGCCGGGAATCAACGATAAATAAAATAGTGAGCTTTCCTGAAGATCCCGAATAGAGAGCTAAAAAAAATCTAAACGCAGAGAGCCGCTGAGAATTTACGCAGAGAGTCGCTGAGTTTATAATTTTAT
Organism: Bacteroidales bacterium; assembly: GCA_027858955.1. GTDB lineage: Bacteria > Bacteroidota > Bacteroidia > Bacteroidales > UBA12170 > UBA12170. The sequence goes on along the minus strand of JAQIBR010000223.1, from coordinate 1,402 downwards.
AAAATCATCGTTTTCTATTTTCATTTTCTTCTTTGCGGAACTTTTGCCAAAGGCATCCCTTTGGGAGCGCCTTCTTTGCGGAGCTTTGCGGTAAAAACCATTAGCCCTAAGTTTATTTCAGTCTAAAAAAATGAACACATTGATAGGGCGTCATGTGATTTAATGGTTCATGAAATTTAAATACAACGATATTTAAGATGCTTTTGCCACGTCAATATTAGTTTGAAATTCTACAAAATCAATTTTTAATTTTAAATTCGCTTTAAATAAGTGTGAAATGCATATTAAAATTTATTCTACCGCCAATGAAGTTGAAATAGGGCAACTTAAAGACAAAAATGTAATAATTATAGATGTGCTGAGAGCAACTTCTGTAATTGCAACTGCTTTGACAAATGGGGCTAAAAAAGTAATGACAACTCATTCGATAGATGTTGCACTTGCTCAAAAAGCAAAAAATCCATATCTTATTTTGGGAGGCGAACGAAATGCAGAAAGAATAAAAGGTTTTGATTTCGGGAATTCACCTTTGGAATACACATCAGATAATATAAGAAACGAAAACATTCTGCTATGCACAAGCAATGGCACTCAAGCTGTTAACAAAGCTTTGGGAGCAAATATATTAATTGCGGCATCTTTTTTAAATTTAGATTCGATAGTTAAATATCTCGAAAATGTAAATGAAGATTTCAATATCGTTTGTTCAGGGACAAATGGAAATTTTTCTTTGGATGATGGTTTATGTGCAGGTCTCATTCTTTCTGAATTAAGAAAAAGAATAACAGTTAGCACTAACGATTTAGGAGAATTACTGGTGATACCATTTGAAAAAGATTCCTTTTCACTACATGAACTTCTTAATGAGTGCTTTCATTTTAACTTTTTAAAAAATAATGGTTTCTCAGTTGATGTAGATTATTGTCTCAATATCAACTATATAGATTTAATTCCAATTTGGGATGCTGATGGATTCATCTCATTAAAAACTTAAAAAAATATTTTTCGAAAAAATTTGCTGCGAATAAAAAAGCTGTATATTTGCAACCGCTAAGGCATTAAGCTTACGCAAAGTTTATATTTTATTGGGGGCTTAGCTCAGTTGGTTCAGAGCATCTGCCTTACAAGCAGAGGGTCGCTGGTTCGAATCCAGCAGTCCCCACAAGTTACACAAGCCACTTTTCAGTGGCTTTTTTTGTATGAAATACTTTTTCTTGGAGTTTCCTTTATTCATCAATATAAATCTAGAATCGTTCAAAAGTGCATGTTTAAGTAACTTACTATCAAAATCTGGCTCTGCAAAATTTGAGAGGTCTTCGAGGGTAAAGCAATGCTCATATTGGGCAAAAATATTTAGAATGTAAATAATTTGATTGTCGTCCATTTTTATCTATCCTTAATC
>JAQIBR010000220.1 GCA_027858955.1 Bacteroidales bacterium | reverse complement strand
TGTGTTAAAATGCAACAAAAATCTTAATTTTTATTTTCTTAATTTTGCAATTCCAAAACGGCTTTAAGCTAGTTTCTAAAGAGCATTAACTATATTTAAGTTATATGCTCTTTTTTCTTTTGCGGCTTTGCGGCTTTGCGGCTTTGCGTGATCGTTTACGTTACAAGTTTCTCACAAATCCAAAGTCCCAAGACAATTCCTTCTTTATTCGTGAATTCGTGGCTATCTAATATTATCTTTCAAATGAAACCGATCTAATTTACCACTATTAGTTTTTGGTAATTCCTGAATAAATAAAATTTCCTTAGGCTGCTCAAATCGAGTAAGGACATTTTTTAGAATTGCATTAAGTTCCTTTGCCTTCCCCTCAAAATACGAATTACCTTCTATTACCAGAACTAATTTTTCGCCCAAAACATCATCCATTTTCGAGCTATATGCAAAATCATTTTCGATATATGCTCCTAATTTTTGCTCCAATATTTCAGGTGAAAATTTAATCCCACCCGAATTAATCACAAAATCAACCCGACCTAAAAACTTAAATTGATGCTTATTGATTAATTCCACTCTATCATTCGTTTGTATTGGATATGAACTATGCAAAGGAGCAATAATTCGAAGGCATTCCCTTTCATCAAGTTGAAATTCTACATCTTGAAGGGCTTGAAAATAATTTGTTTTGTGTTTTCCATTTAATCCCTGCAAAGCAATATGGGTAATTGTTTCCGTCATTCCATAGCTAGCCCAAACTTCAGCTTCCACCTGAACTAACTTTTGAATCAAATCTTGACTTACAGCAGCTCCTCCCACTATTATTTTCTTAATTTGGTTTAAAACCTGAATATTATCTGATTTCAAAGCATTTTCTAATTGCAATGGAACAACTGCAACAAATTCAAAATCATTATTAATTCTTAAAAGCGCATCGCTTCTAGGTTCAACATATTGCAAATTAAAAGCTCCAACAAAAGCTCTAATGATCATCATTTTTCCGGCAATATATTCGGCCGAAAGGCAAAGCAATGCTGTTTTACTCTCATCTAAATTAAAAAATGCATTAGTAGCTTTAGCACTGTCAATCATTCTTTCCTTTTGAATCTGTATACTTTTTGGTTTCCCTGTCGAACCAGAAGTATTAACAATGACCTCATCCTTATCATTAAGCCACTCAATAATAAAACTATAAATTTCTTTTTCCCAAATCGGAATATCAGAATTATCTAGTTTTGAACTAGACAACTCAAACAAATCAATTTTGGAATAAATTAATCCATCTAGTTTTAAACTATTATACGATTCCCAATGTTTCCTCACATTTAAAATTTTAAACTGTTTAATTCCCAATTTTGCTCAGGAATATGCCAAAGCTCTGCTTGTTTTATTTGCAATGGACTTATGATATTATTCTTAAATAGCTGTCCGGTTCCCAAACCCTGATAGTTTAAATTCTTCAGTGAATATGTCCATTGAGCGATTGCATTCAAACCTATATTGCTTTCCAATGCAGAAGTAATCCACCACGGAATATATCGCTTATCTGCCAACTGAATCCATTCTTCAGAAGCACGAAATCCTCCAACCAAAGAAGGTTTTAGTATAATATATTGAGGTTTAATTTTATCCAACAATTTCGCTTTTAAATCAGCATTTAACACTCCAATTAATTCTTCATCCAAAGCAATAGGCAAAGGAGTTTTGGCACAAAGAGTGGCCATTTCTTCAACCTGCCCCTGACGAATGGGTTGTTCAATAGAATGTATCTGCAATTTAGCTAATGCATCAAGTTTAGCAAACGCATCTTCAGGTTTAAAAGCACCATTAGCATCTACTCTAAGTTCTAATATATCTTTAGAGAATTCTCGACGAATGGCTTTAATCAAATCCAATTCTTCTTCAAAATCAATTGCTCCTATCTTTAATTTTAGGCAGTGATATCCTTGTCCAATCTTCTTTTGAATTTGCTCTTTCATAAAGGACTTATCTCCCATCCAAATTAAACCATTGATAGGAATTCCTTGTGAACCCATCGTAAAATTAGATGAGAAAAGTATCCGTTTACCTCCTTTAAGAAAATCGAGAAATGCCATTTCTAAACCAAAGCGAATGCTAGGCCACGCAAGTAATTCGCTAGCCAGATTTCGAATATAAAATTCGGGTTTTTCAACAAGTTTATCTAAAATAGATTCATAATTGGGCTGATCGTCAAAGCTCAAACCTCGAAATAAATTACATTCACCAATACCATAAACTTCTGGAATTATTTCGTCCCAAACTTTTAAAAAATAAGTATTCTTGCTCTGTAAGATACCACGAGATGTACCAGCAGGACTTTTAAATTTTAATTCAATTTTTTTCCATTCAATATTAAGCATTCAAAAGATATTTTAATCAAAAATATAACCTTTCTGTCAGAAAGCATCAATAATCTCAAAATTACCTTTTAAAATGCCCGTTGCGAAAACCATTTGAAGCCTGTTTTTAGAATAACACTGAATAAGCGTTTCAATCAAAAAGTCCTAAATTTTTAGTAATTTAGCTCCATAAAAATAACATAAACAAACTACGATATGGAAAATATAGCTTGGGGTGAATTACCCTTTGGATATTTCAAAACAGATTATAATGTTCGTGCTTATTACCGTAATGGAAAATGGGGCGAAATGGAAATTTCTTCTTCCGAAACCATAAATATTCATATGGCCGCTACTGCCCTGCACTATGGACAAGAAGCTTTTGAAGGATTAAAAGCTTTTCGTGGAAAAGACGGAAAAATTCGTTTGTTCCGTTGGGAAGAAAATGCTAAACGTATGCGCCGTTCGGCTCAAGGCATTATGATGGCCCATGTGCCCGATGATCTCTTTTATAAGGCAATTTCGACAGCTATTACACTTAATGAACGTTTTGTTCCGCCATACGGAACCGGCGCAAGTTTATATCTTCGGCCTTTGCTTTTCGGTTCTGGTCCACAAGTTGGCGTAAAGCCTGCTAATGAATATATGTTCTTAGTTTTCGTTGCTCCTGTCGGACCTTATTTTAAAGAAGGCTTTAAACCTGTTGATATTCAATTGGTTAGAGATTTCGATCGTGCTGCGCCACTAGGCACAGGTCATATAAAAGTAGGTGGAAATTATGCTGCTTCTATGCTTCCGGCCGACCGCGCACATAAAGAAGGATATGCTTCGGTTCTTTTCCTCGATGCAAAAGAGAAAAAGTATATTGATGAAGCTGGCCCCGCTAATTTCTTTGGAATAAAAGGAAAAACCTATGTAACTCCTGATAGTGGCACCATACTACCTTCTATTACCAATATGAGTTTGCGCCAAATAGCAAAAGATATTGGATTAAATGTTGATCTACGTCCTATTGCTGCTACCGAACTAGATACTTTCGACGAAGTAGGAGCTTGTGGAACTGCTGCTATCATTACTCCAATTGGTAGAATTTTCGATCGCTCAGAAAATAAAACCTATGAATATGCTAAGGATGGTAAAGTTGGCCCTTTCTCTAAAAAACTTTACGACACTCTTGTTGGAATTCAATTAGGCGATATAGAGGATAAACACAATTGGAATACAATTGTTGAATAAGTAAATGCGAAAAATCTTAAATCGCCTGTAAAATTAAGCAGGCGGTTTTTTTTGTTTTATTTGATTATTTAGAACAAATCCATATTAGATATTTTTCGTATATTTGCACTCGATAAAAAAAAAAGAATAATTCATTCAGTAACTAACTGATAATAAGATAAAATAGACAATATGGCGAAATTTGAAATTGTCATGCCTAAATTAGGCGAAAGTATTATTGAAGCTACCATTACAAAATGGCTAACAGCTGTTGGCGATACGATTGAAGAAGATGATGCAATTCTTGAAATTGCAACAGATAAGGTTGATTCTGAAATTCCTTCACCTGTCGATGGAGTTTTGACTAAAATATTTTTTGAAGAAGGTGATGTTGTTCCAGTAGGAGCTCTAATTGCCATTATAAATATGGATGGAGAAGAATCTGATGAATCGACTAAAGAATCATCTGACCTTAAAGTAGAAGAAAAAGAAATTGAAGTTGCCCCCAGCAAAATAGCTTCTGAAATTGAAGGGGCTGTCGAAGAATCGGATTTCAAATCATCCAGTCGTTTTTACTCTCCACTTGTAAAAAGTATTGCCAAAGAAGAGAATATTTCGCTTAAGGAATTAGAAGAAATCGCCGGTAGTGGAAAAGCTGGACGGGTAACAAAACAGGATATTATAAACTATCTTGAAAATCGTAGTAAATCAAAATCTTCAATTACAAAAATACCACCAACACAACCTGTAAAAGCAGCAAGTGAGAAAATTTCAGTTGGAACAGGCGATCGTGTTGAAGAAATGGGACGTATGCGAAAGCTAATTGCCGATCATATGGTAATGTCGAAGCAGGTTTCTCCTCACGTGACTTCATTTATTGAAGCAGATGTTACCAAAATTGTAAACTGGAGAAATAAAGTAAAAGATGCTTTCCAAAAACGCGAAGGCGAAAAAATCACCTACACTCCTATTTTTATAGATGTTGCTGCTAAAGCATTGCGAGATTATCCTGGATTAAATGTTTCGGTAGATGGCAATAATATCATCTATCGTAAAAACATTCACATTGGTATGGCAGCTGCTCTACCCAATGGCAATCTGATTGTTCCTGTCATTAAAAATGCAGATCAACGAAATTTGATTGGAATGGCAAAAACAGTGAATGATTTGGCAACAAGAGCTCGTGCAAATAAATTAATGCCCGATGAAATCAGTGGAGGTACATTTACTATTACCAATTTCGGTAGTTTTGAAAGTTTAACCGGAACACCAATTATCAATCAGCCTCAAGTGGCCATATTAGGTTTGGGCGCAATAGTTAAACGACCTGTGGTAATTGAAACTCCTGAAGGTGATACAATTGGCATCCGCAGCATAATGATGCTATCGCTTGCTTACGATCATCGTGTGGTTGACGGAGCACTTGCCGGACTATATTTAAAACGCTTGCGCGAATACATAGAAAACTTTGATGTTAATCAAAGTATCTAATATAATGACAATAGATTTGAGGCCGGATAAGTTAATCTTTTCCGGCTTTTTTCATTCCTGATAAAACAAGAAATTAGCTACCTTTGCCACGCAAAAAAAAGAATAATGGAGCTAAAATTAAAACGACCTATTGCCTTTCTTGATCTGGAAACTACTGGAATTAAAGTTGCTACTGACCGCATCGTGGAAATCAGTATTGTAAAGATTCATCCTGATGGAAAAAAAGAAATTAAAACAAGACGTGTAAATCCGGAAATGCATATTCCGAAGGAAACATCTGCGATTCATGGAATTTTTGATGAAGACGTTAAAGATGAACCAACCTTCAGACAATTGGCCAATGGCTTACATCAATTTTTAAACAATTGTGATTTGGCCGGTTATAACTCCAATAGATTCGATATACCGCTTTTGGCAGAAGAATTTTTAAGGGCAGATATTGAATTTGATGTTGATACAAGAAAACTGGTAGATGTTCAAAATATTTTTCACAAGATGGAACAACGAACATTGGTAGCTGCATATAAATATTATTGCGGAAAAGATTTGGAAAATGCCCATAGTGCAGAAGCAGATACAATTGCTACTTACGAAGTTTTATTGGCTCAACTTGATCATTATAAAGATGCTGAATTTAAAGATAAAGATGGAACTGTTAGCACACCAGTAGTTAATGATGTAAGTGCTTTAGCAGCGTTTTCCGAAGTTAGTAAAAATGTTGACCTGATTGGCTTTATCATCTATAACGACGAAGGAAAAGAAGTGATAAATTTTGGAAAGCACAAAGGCCGATTAGTAAGCGAAATATTTAAAACAGAATCGTCTTATTATGACTGGATGATGAAAGGCGATTTTCCGCTTTCAACAAAAAGAGTCATAACTAAACTGAAATTAAAGAGTAGCAGCCAGGGAAATATGAAATTGTTTTAACTTATAAACTTTAATCATTTCAAAAAAGATAAAAATGCCACCAAATCACCAAGGCACTAAATTTCACCAAAGTAATATTACAAGGATTATCTTTTTGGTGAACGGCTATGCCGTTTGTGTTTTTGTGCTTTGGTGGCAAAAAATAACTTCGCAAACTGGGTTTAATCCTCTATACCTATTTTCATACTAAACTTGTCGCAATTAAACCTCTAAAACTTATTCAATGAAAATAATCTGTATAGGACGTAATTACGTCGATCACACCAAAGAATTAAACAACCCTATTCCTAAAAAACCTGTCTTTTTTATGAAGCCGGAAACTTCTTTATTGCAAAAGAACAATCCTTTCTTCTACCCTGAATTTTCGGAAGATATCCATCACGAAATTGAGGTTGTGATTAAGATAAGTAAAGTAGGCAAACATATCCAAAAAGAATTTGCGCCTAACTATTACGAAGAAATTGGTTTAGGAATCGATTTTACTGCGCGTGATTTACAAGCATCGGCAAAAGCTAAAGGTTTACCTTGGGAAATAGCTAAAGCTTTTGATCATGCTGCTCCAATTGGGAAATTCCTTCCGAAAAGTCATTTTACAGATGTGCAAAATTTCGATTTCGAATTAATGATTAACAGTGAAATTCGTCAGCAGGGAAATACGAATGAAATGATCTTTAGTATCGACGAAATTATTGCTTATATATCTCAGTTTGTAAGTTTAAAAATTGGCGATTTAATTTATACAGGCACGCCCGCAGGAGTTGGATCTGTTTCTATTGGAGATCGGCTTCAGGGTTTTATAGGTGATGAGGAAATGTTTGATTTTGAGGTGAAATAAACCTCATTCAGAAGTTAATCAGCTTTTAAATTATTATTCTCAAACTTCCATTTTATCTCAACTAAGCATAAATTTACGTTTAAAATATTCTTTCCAACCTTTTTATAGGCTGCTCTAAAAGGCAAACCCTAAACCACCAATTTTTTCACTTCTTCGTCACTAAGATGATCATCAACCATCAGAAGATAGATTAGATAGGACTCACACCACCGCTAACAATGCGAAGACAAAACTATTTCCCAAAAGAGAAACAAAAATTAATGCCGGATAATTATTTTTCTCATAATTTCCATCGATTTGCTTTTTGCCAATAGAATATAAATTCCATTTTGCAATTGATTCACATCGATTTGGATTTTATTATGATAAGTATATAC
>JAQIBR010000151.1 GCA_027858955.1 Bacteroidales bacterium | reverse complement strand
AAATAAACTCCAACAACTTTTATAAATCGCTCAGTATCTTGCTCATCAATCTCTCCGATAGCCATATACCATCGCCACCAACGGACAATATCATAAATGCTTTCGGCAATAAATCTACGGTCGCGGGAGCCCCAGCGCCTGTCGCTTTTTATCACTTTTTTTACTGTACGATCGGCGAAAGCATCCTTACTGAAGATTTCTTCCAAACCGTCAATTACGGCCTGTACTATATTTTTATGCAATTTCATAAAATCTATTTAAAATATGCTTGATTAGAACGAAGAAGTCGATGAATAGCTTCCTGAACACGAATAGCATTATTAAAAACCAATTCCTGATCCGACGGAAAAGGTATTTGACTGATCTTGATTAATTGTTTTGCATCTTCGTCTAATGCATTTAGATCGCCGATGGCACGTGCCGAAACATGATGAAAAACAGTTTCGGTGCCAAATGGTTTTTGTACAATTAATCGCTCAATCGGCTCAAATTCAATAAATTCAATCTCGCCGGTCAGTTGGGCTTCTTTGTGCTGAATTGTCTCAACCACAGCACATTGTATTGCTTTATATTTTATCTCCTTTATATCGTTTCCAACAGTATCTTTTTTAACATTTCCACGTGAATCTAAAAGATATTCAAAACCGTCTTCTATATTTTTCTTATAGATTCGATCTATGGTTTTAACATCATCGGGAGAAACTTGAACATTTTCAATTTTAACAAGCGCCAAATAATCAAACTCTATTCGATCATCAGTTTGTTTAAAAAAGTAATGCACCCAATCGGTATTTAGTTGCTCTGTATTTCCACTAATTATTTCAGCCATAAATTCATGTGGAAAATTAAACAAGCTTGTGTTTACTATTTGTACAAAAACACGACTAATACCTTTAAATTCTGCCTCCCTTATTAAATTATCCAAATCTAGATAGGATGAACCGGTATAGGATTTTGCTCTCACCAATTCGCCATATGCTTGTCGAATTAATAATTTATCGCTCGACTCAAGTAAACGCTTTCCGTTAGCGTAAAAATATGCAGCTGCTTTTCGTTTGGCTTCTACAATTTCTAAATCATAATCAACTTGTTTATATGTAGTTAACTTACCGTTCAGCTTTATCGGTAGTATGGGCTTTAATTTTTTTTGACGAATATTGAGCAATTCGTAATGGTGTAAAATATTATCCCAAGAATCGGGCTGGCCGTCTAATTTTAAGAATTTAAGTGCATCTAAATCGCGTTCATTTGCTAATTTATAAGCTTTATCAAGCAAAATCGCATCCTTATTATTATCAGGATTTTTGATTAATTTCTTAACCGATTTTGCTATTATCTCATCGTAATTGCCTTTTTGGAGATTCTTTTTTGAGCTGTTACACGAAGTTAAGAGCAAAATAAATCCAATTAAAAGTATAAGTAGATTTTTCATTTTAAATCTTTTGATTATAAGCGCGAAGTTAATAAGAAATAGACTGATTATAAACGGAATATTCAGATTTTATTAAGGCAAACTAAAGGCTATACATTTGGAAATAATTATCTTTGCGCCCAATTTAAATCCGATTTTATGAAGATAATTGATCTCAGTCACGAAATCCATGAGCAAATGACTGTTTTTGGTGAAATGGAAAAACCCATAATTAATCGAAAATACACAGTTGAAAAAGATGGTTTCAGTCTCCACGAAATATGCATCAACAGCCATACCGGAACTCATGTTGATGCTCCTGCACATATGATTTCAGGCAAAAAATATTTGGATGATTTTTCCTTGGATCAATTTTATGGGCAAGGATTGATGATAAAAGCAGATCGTTTTGCAGGAAGTGAAATACCTTTGGCATTTCTAAAAAATTACGAATCGGAAATACAGGAAGTCGATTTTCTTATTCTCAATACAGCTTGGCATAAAAAGTGGAAAAGTGCTGATTATCAAACTAATTACCCTCTATTATCTGAAGAATCGGCAAAATGGCTAACGCAATTTAAACTCAAAGGAATCGGCTTAGACACCATTTCAATAGACGCAACTAACAGTCAGGAGATTCCATTGCATAAAATTGTTTTAGAAGCAGGGTTATTAATTATAGAAAATTTAGCCAATCTGGATGCTTTACCAGAAACAGAATTTATTTTTCAATGTTTCCCCTTAAAAATAAGCAAAGCGGATGGTTCAACATCACGAATTGTGGCTTTCGTTTAATTTATTTAAAGTATGACTCCACTCCGAAAAGTTAAAAAAGTCCTGAAAGGACTGAACCTGAATAACCGTGGGCTTCGGCGTGAGCTCAGTCGAACGGTGCAACCCACGGAAGGATAATCTACGAACTCACAACCCTGAAAGGGTTGAATATTAACAATATAAAGGTTCAACCCTTTCAGTGTTGCGATTTCAATCTCGCTTATTTCCCACCGGTTGCACCGGTGGTTATTCAAATTTTATCCCTTCGGGATAATCTATCGACTTTTAGGAGTGGACTCATGTATTGTGTCTTTGTTATTACTAAACGGAATTAATTGATATTCTGTATTATTTACTCAATTACACTACCTTTGCCCCAAATTATTATTATGCTTCTTTTCGACGAATTAAACCTGAACAATCCGCTTTTAAATGCCTTGGCCGATTTGGATTTTTATACTCCTACGCCCATTCAGGAAAAGGCTTTTCCAATTATTATGTCAGGAGCTGATGTTGTTGGTGTGGCTCAAACAGGAACAGGTAAAACTTTTGCCTACCTCCTCCCTATTCTCAGACAATGGAAATATTCTGATTCAAAACATCCAAAAGTTTTGATTATTGTGCCTACCAGAGAATTAGTTAAACAGCTTGTTGAAGAAATAGAAAAGCTTACTAAATATATGAATGTCAGATTCGCCGGAGTTTATGGCGGAACAAATATCAATACTCAAAAACAATTGGTTTACGATGGATTGGATATTTTGGTTGGCACACCAGGTAGATTAATAGATTTAACTTTAACAGGTACTTTACGATTGAAACATATTAATAAACTCGTCATTGATGAAGTTGACGAGATGTTAAATCAGGGATTTTTAAAGCCCATTACACACTTTTTTGAAAATCTCCCTGAAAAAAGGCAAAATCTGTTATTCTCAGCTACGCTTACACAGGAAGTCGAAACTTTAATACGGTCAACTTTTTATAATCCCGTAAAAATTGAAATTGCTCCTCACGGAACACCACTCGAGCAAATAATTCAAAAAGCTTATTTTGCTCCAAATTTCAACACTAAAGCAAATTTGCTAACACATTTATTGAAAGAAGATAAAACCATTGAAAAAG
>JAQIBR010000198.1 GCA_027858955.1 Bacteroidales bacterium | reverse complement strand
AGCGTGATTGCCGGTGCCGATATGCAGGTGAAGTTCAGCAATGCCGCCGATGCCAAATATGCCCTCGACCCGCTAAGCGATGCTTATACCAGTAGCATGTTCTTTTCGAGCAGCGAAAAATATGAGTATTTACCCATTAATGGTAATGCTGGCAAAAAATACAAAGTGCCCTGGAAGTTTATGGCTTCCAACGAAACCGACAAGGTTAAGGTTGATATTCCCGCAAACATAGTACGCGACAGCCTGCATTTTATCACTTCAACCAAATTGGAAGTTGAACTCGATGCCAATAACCTTACTTTAAGTGGTGGCGACGAAGGTTCGTTTTACGAAGTATATGCCTTGTACAACGATACCGATGGGCAACAAAAGCTATGCGGTAAACTAAAAGTATTTACCAAAACCGAAAAACCAATGACGGTGCACCTGGTGCCGTTTTATGCCGATTCAGGATTAGAGAGTAAGAAAAGCAAAATAAAACAAGGGCTTGACTCTATTTACAGCCGATACGGTATTAATTGGGAGGTCGATATAATAGAAGGATTGGCAGGAGAAAACACTTGGGACCTAGACGAGAACGAACAAATGACCCTTGGCGATGATTTCCTCTCGAACTATTCTGGCGAGCAAAAAATGGTGAACGGCCTTATCATGGGGCTCGAAGGTAGGTATAACCAAACCGACTGTTACGTGGCTCTTTTTGACACCACAGCCACTTCAGAAAACGGAATTGATGATGAATACAAACAGGGCGAAATGCCCATTGGAAAACAATTTGCTTATCTTTACGGTGTTAATGGTGATATTGACGCACGTTTATTGGCACACGAATTGGGGCATGGAAAGTTTAAGCTCCGCCACACCTTTGGCAGCGAACTCTCGCTAAGTATAACCCAGGGAACCACCACCAACCTGATGGACTATCCTTCGGCTGACTCAGGAACCACAGGCAACGACAGCCTGGTGTATGCCCAGTGGGAAGCTATACATAACCCTGCGATTATTGGGAAAAAGTTCCAGAGTGATGAGGATGGGGCGTATCAATATTACATATCTGATAATTTCATACAAAATAAGAAAGTTGAAATTGCATATTGGGAATGGCAAAAAGATGGTGCTCCAGAGCTGACATGGGAAGAAATAGAAGAAGAATACTTTACATTGACAATGAATAATTATCAGAAATCTTTATTTCATGGAATTGCGACCGATATTGCAAACTTAAAAAGTAGAGATGCTGAATCAGCAGAAATGTTTCAAGTACTGGTGGAGGAAGGAAATATAGATGAAGAGATATTAACAACATTGATAAAGGAGAGACATGAGCTTGCGGAATATTATCGAGTTGTCGTACCACTTCTTCAAACAGCAGATATTCTAACAAAATATTGTGTTGTCTTAAGTATAGTGACAGGCCCAAGTAATTTACCTGCTATGGGAGCTGTTGGGGGGCATATAGCAAAATTGACAGGAGCTAAGGCATTGTCACTTGGTCGAATGGCTTATGTTACATTTGCAAAGTTGCAACCAGGTAAGTGGTTGGCACTATCTGGAAAATTGTTTTTGCAGGGTGCAGCTATTGATGCTGCTGCACAATTAACTATAGTTACTGTTTTAGAAGGTGATTTTCGAGTTGCTGTTGAAGAACTGGACATTGCAGATATTGCAGTAACAGGAGCAATTAATGTTGTAACTGGAGGAAGTGTTTCTATACGTAAATTCTTTCGGATGGGGACAAAAATTGCAGTTGTTAAAGGAACTACAGTTATAACTTTAGAGCTCGCATCAGCAACAACAGATTGGCAGCCTTTTAATGGCTCTGACCAATTTCTAACATTGTTTGATGGTAGTAAAGAGCTTCAAAATGTGTTTTGTGATTTTGTTTTAGGTTTGTCAAATAATGTATTGCCAGATGAAATGTTAGATATTTTAAAGAAATGGGCAAAAGCTGACTTTGATGTAAGATGGTATTCTACTTTAACCAATAATGAAAAAGTTTTAGTCAGGAAGATATATGATATAGTTAATTCTAATAGTTTTAAAACGGCTCTTGAAACAAATAGTTTATTTGTAAAAACCTTTTTACAGAACATTGTGCCAAGTGAATTTAGTATTAAGACAATTAGTGTTGAAGAATATGATGTTTTGCCCGATGATTATGTGATGCCAAAAGATAATACAAAAGTAATTATACCAGGATTTTATGAATTTAACTGATAAGGATCATAAACGAAATTTGAGAGGGATTGCTCTATATGGTGGAATACTTTTTATCATATTAGTTGTTGGATTCTACTATAGTGATTTAAACAAGAAAGAAGATAGACTTTTAAAAAGCAATGGAGAATCAACAATTGGGAAAGTTGTAAGTATTAGAACATCAACTAGGAGTGTATATGTTAGATATGAATATTTTGTGAATGGAAAAGAATATAAGGATGTTGAAAATACGAAGAATAGAAGAGTTAAGGTAGGCGAGGAATATTATATTGAATATCTTCCTAATAATCCGACCATAAATAGGATAAGATTGGATAAGAAGTATATCGAATAGTTTGCCTTACCTCTAATGGCATCAATGTCAAGGCTTGAAGAGGCAGTTAATGATGAAGACTTTGTAACTACATTTTATGAAGGCATTAAATTACTAATGTTTCGCCCCCCACATGGCGCGAGTTTGTAACTCGTTGCCTTTTACAGCGCAGCAATATTTTTATTAAAGAATTCTTTGAATTTTTTGTTGGTAAGCATTTTAACGAAACGCCCCTATCTTATTTTTCTTGTTCTGTTTTTTCTGCCCTGCTCATCGGGATATGTAGAAAGTTGGCAGCGGTTGGTGCGGATTTTCCTGC
>JAQIBR010000044.1 GCA_027858955.1 Bacteroidales bacterium | reverse complement strand
GGTGTCCAAATTGTCAGAAAAGACATCGCTCAAGATTTACTGATGTTTCAATAACAGGAATGTATTATGCACTAAAAAGATTTGAGCTGTGTGAAAACGATGAATTTAATAAGCTATTAAGGGAATGGAAAAAATATTCGAAGTCAGAGAACATTGATATTTATGGTAATGAAAAGACTGGTAAAAGTATTGTTGCAAATAATGATTAGTATAAAGTACGACGGCACAACACATGGCATAGTGCATGCGGGTTTCAGAGGTTTTTGAGGGTTTGTAGCTCGTAAAAAAAGTTGGTGTAAACCTGCCTGCCGGCAGGCAGGCTGATAGGAAATCAACTCGCAATCCCTTACGAAATCATACACTCAACGTTTTCCTGCAACAGAAAGCGCTCACTCCCTGCAATGCAAACAAAAACTCCAAAAATCTTCACAAAACCTCTCGAATTTGCATAATTTGTGCTATCTTTCGCAAGAAAACCGGCTAACTCGTTTACAAATGCTTACACTTAATTACAACCTTATGACAACTAAACGAAACAAAGGTGTTGACAAAAGACAGACTTTAGCTAAATAAAAAAATGAACGACAAAATACGAGCAGTAACAACATCAGATATTGATGGACTAAAAAAAGTCATTGATTCAAGTGGATTGTTTCCTTCTGAATATTTGGACGTAATGATTTCCGATTACTTCAACAATGTTGACACACAAGACATTTGGTTTACCTATTCTGACAACAATCAACCAGTTGCAATTGGGTATTGTGTGCCAGAAAAGCTGACTGACGGGACTTATAATTTGCTTGCAATTGGCGTATCCCAAGACTCTCAGAGAAATGGAGTAGCAAGTGAAATGATGAAATATATTGAACAGCTTCTTAAAAATAAAGACGGTAGGATACTAATTGTGGAAACATCAAGTGACGATGCTCAAATTGGCGCAAGAAATTTTTATAAAAAAATTGGTTATACACAAGCTGCTGTAATCAAAGACTTTTGGAAAGACGGAGAAGACAAAATAGTTTTTTGGAAAAAGTTGTAATCAAAAATATCGGTATTACAGCAAAACAAGCCTGTCTGCCTATTTACCAGCTGAGGATGGCAGGCAGGCATACAGAACGACTTGTGCTGATCCGTCAGCCGACAGAGAAGCAAGTGAAAGGATGCGCCTTACGAAAGCTTTCGGAATGATGTTTAATCGGTATAACTCGTTTGCAAATGCCTAGCATACGAATATATGAGGCTGTATTTCAGGCTTTTGGTGAGTGAGGTGTGTATATAAACGAGTTGGGCTTTATTTTAGAGAAGACAGCAAAACAAGATAGTTTTTTGCATATTGAATATTTTCATTATCTTTGATACTATCATTTGATACTATCATAAATTGAATAAATGAAACCATCATATCAGATAACGGGAAAGATTTTACGATTAGTTGCTTCAATATCAGAGAAAATAGGAGAGGTAAACGCTGCACACTTGAATAAACCACCGACAGAATTAAGGAAGAAAAATAGGATTAAAACAATTCATTCATCCCTTGAAATTGAGGGAAATACCTTGACGATTGAACAAATAACCGCAATTATTGAAAACAAAAGGGTGATTGGGCCTAAAAAAGACATTTTGGAAGTTAAGAATGCCATTGCTGTATATGAGTATCTTGACAAATTAAATCCATATAGCTTTAATTCGTTCTGTGAAGCTCATGGAATATTAATGAACGAACTTGTTGAATCAGCAGGCAGACTTAGAAATAAATCGGTTGGAATTGTTAAAGGTTCAGAAGTGGCTCATATAGCGCCATCAAGTGAAATGCTTAAATCTTTAATGAACGATTTGTTTGACTATTTAAAAACTGATGATGATTTAAGCTTAATAAAGAGTTGTGTGTTTCATTATGAGATGGAATTTATCCATCCTTTCATTGATGGGAATGGCAGAATGGGAAGATTGTGGCAAACACTGATTTTAAAGGACGCTTATCCTGTTTTTGGATATCTGCCAATAGAGACTTTAATCAAAGAACGACAAGACCAGTATTATAAATCCCTTGGGAAATCTGATAATACAGGAGAATCAACGGTATTCATTGAATTTATGCTTGATATTATCCTTGAATCACTTGAGGAATTATTGAGTATTCAAAATATTAGTTTAACGAATATGGATAGGATTAATTTATATAAATCCATCGTAAAAAATGACTACTTTACTCGAAAGGAATATTTGAAAAATTTTAGAGAAATATCATCAGCGACAGCAAGTCGTGATTTGAAATTTGCTGTAGATAGTGGTTTAATTGAAAAAATAGGAGATAAAAATACAGCTAGATACAGATATAAATAAAAACAAAGCCCAACAGGTGGTCAACGCAAAGCGCTTATATTCAGCAGTTCAATTGAATTGATAGTGCAAGATAAAAATATTTATTACATTTAACCAAAAATAGTGACGAAAGCGCCTTTTGTTACCACCAACCTTAGTCCGATTTAAAAAACGACACTGCAAATGAGTAAGATATTAATAACAGGAGCAACTGGAAATATAGGATTTGAGGTGATTCGATTTTTAAACGAAATTGATTCTCCCAATAGGATTATTGCAGGTGTCAGAAATATTGAGAAAGCAAAAAATGTTTTTCAGAACTACCCGGATTTGGATTACACACATTTTGATTTTGAGGACTTTGACACGTTTGATAATGCGTTGAATGGAATTGACACTGTATTTTTGTTGCGACCACCTCACATATCTGACATTGATAAATATTTTAAACCTTTGATTTTAAAGATTAAGGAAAAAAAAATAAATCAGATAGTTTTCCTATCAGTTCAAGGAGCAGAGAAAAGTAAGGTGATTCCTCACAACAAAATTGAGCGATTAATAAATGAGAACGGATTGAATTTCATTTTTCTCCGACCAAGTTATTTTATGCAGAATCTGACCACTACGCTAATTAAAGACATTAAAACCAAACGTGAGATTATTTTACCATCAGGAAAAGCAAAATTCAACTGGATAGACATTGAAAACATTGGAGAGGCTGCGGCGATTTTGCTCGACAAATTCGATGATTACAAAAATCAAGCAATTGAAATAACGGGATTGGAAAATGAAAACTTTGAAAAAGTAAGCGCTTTGATTAATGAATCAATTGACAATCCAATTAGATATAAAAATGTAAATCCGCTCAGATTCTTTATGATTAAAAAACGTGACGGAATGATGAAAGGGATGATTATCGTAATGATTTTTCTTCACTTTTTGCCTCGATTTCAAAAAGAGCCAAAGATTTCTGATTTTTATGAACGATTGACCGGGAAAAAACCGACTGATTTAAAAACATTTATCGAAAGAGAAAAAAAACAACTTGACAAACAATGAATTACGCAACATAACACTGAGTTTAGCAAAAAGCGGTGAAGTGATCAATTGGGCTAGGGTAGAATCGCACGCAATCCGCTTCTTGCCACATAGTCAACCCCTTAACCCAAACCATTTAAAACACTCAAAATTTCCTACCCGTTTTCCTGCAACAGAAAGCGCTCACTCCCTGCAATGCAAACAAAACCTCCCGCATTTGCATAATTTGTGCTATCTTTCGCAAGAAAACTAGCTAATTCGTTTAAATGCTTACATTAATTACAAATGCTTAACACACGAATATATGAGGCTGTATTTCAGTATTTTGATGAGTGAGGTGTGTATATAAACGAGTTGCCATTTATTGCAAAAAGCATTCTGCAAGATATTTAGCTGAATGAAAATAATTTTTATCTTTATGCGATAAAATGATTTTTAAATGACTAAAGAGACCTCGATAAAACTATTTGAGTCAAAAAAGATAAGAGTTCATTGGGATACTGATTCTGAGAAATGGTATTTTTCAGTTATTGATATTATCGAGACATTGACTGATAGTAGTAATCCTCGCAGATACTGGAGTGACTTAAAAAGGAAATTATCAAAAGAAGGATTTAGTCAGTTGTACGAAATTATCGTACAACTGAAATTAGAATCTTCAGATGGAAAAAAATATATTACTGATTGTGCTGATACCGAAGGACTTTTAAGAATAATACAATCTATTCCTTCACCAAAAGCTGAGCCTTTTAAAATATGGTTAGCTAAAGTAGGATATGAACGGATAGAGGAGACCGAAGACCCTGAATTAGCTTTTGATAGAGCTATGGAGACATATCTTAAAAAGGGATACTCTAAAAATTGGATAAACCAAAGATTAAAAAGTATAGAAGTTAGAAAAGAATTAACTGATGAATGGGATTCAAGAGGTGTTAAAAAAGGACAAGAGTACGCTATACTAACTGATGAAATTACCAACGCTTGGGCTGGATTAACAACAAAAGAATATAAGGAGTTTAAAGCACTGAAAAAAGAAAATTTACGTGATAATTTGACCAATTTAGAGTTGGTATTAAACATGTTAGCAGAAACTTCCACAACAGAATTATCAAAAAAACATAAACCGAAAACATTATTGGATAATAAGAAGACTGCGAGAAAGGGAGGTTCTGTGGCGGGAAGTGCACGGAAAGATTTAGAAAAAAAATTGGGGGAGAGCGTAATTAGTCCATTAAATGCAAAGGAGTTAGGAAATAGAGAAGCTGATAAACTGGAAGAATAAGCAACGAAATGGCAACAAACGGTAAAAAACATTGCGCGGATAGTGCTAAACTTGCCTGCCGGCAGGTTTGAACGACATAACAATTAATAAGCGGTTTAGCGGTCTGATCGGTTTGTGCTTTGAATTGCACAACGATTTCTTACCGCAACCGTTGGCCAAAATACGAAAAAGACACAGCATATGAATAGAGAACAAGCTGAAATAAAACTCAAACAGATTTTTGGATTTGATAGTTTCTATGATGAACAATGGAAAACTATTGATATGCTTTTTCAAGGAAAACGAGTTCTATTGATAGAAAAAACTGGATTTGGAAAATCATTATGCTTTCAATTTCCAGCTACGCAATTTGAAGGTTTAACTATCATATTTTCGCCTTTGATTGCATTAATGCGTGACCAAGTTAAAAGTCTTGTTGAAAATGGAATTAGTGCCAAATTCATTAATTCAGAACAAACCCAAGAGGAGAACTCACAAACTATTCAAGATGCAATTAATGGTAAGCTGAAAATATTATATATAGCACCTGAAAGACAAGAAAATCAAGAGTGGATTCAAGCAACGAGACAAATGAATCTTTCAATGATTGTAATTGACGAAGCCCATACAATTTCAGTTTGGGGACACGATTTTCGACCAGCTTTTAGGAGAATAATAAATTTAATACAATTGCTTCCCAAACATATGCCTGTTTTAGCAACTACTGCAACAGCAACAAAAAGAGTTCAAATTGATGTTGAAAAACAAATATCTAATGACATAACAACATTAAGAGGACGATTAATCAGAGATAATTTCAACTTGTTTGTAATCAATGTTAAGTCAGAGGATGAAAAGTTGATCTGGCTTGCTGAGAACATAAATAACATTAAGGGAGCAGGTATAATTTATACAGGAACTAGAGTAAATACTGAAATATACTCACGTTGGTTTGACTACCTTAAAATTAATACCACCGAATATAATGCAGGGCTTGATGGAGAGACAAGAAAAGAAGTTGAAAACGGCTTCATGGCTAATAAGTGGAAGGCTGTTGTTTCTACTAATGCCTTAGGAATGGGAATTGACAAACCTGATATTAGATTTTTAATTCATACACAAATACCAGCTTCACCAATTCATTATTATCAAGAAATAGGCAGAGCAGGTAGAGATGGAAAGCCAACAAGCATAATTTTATTTTATAACGCTTCAAAGGATGATAAAGGAATTGAAGAAGACTATAAACTTCCAAAAGCATTCATTGATGGAGGACGACCAAGTTTAAATAAGTACAATAAAGTTATCAATGCTGTTAAAGGTGAACAATTAGGTGAACGTCAAATAATGAAGGCAACTAACCTTGAACAAGCTCAGGTACGAGTTATTAAAGCCGACTTAATCGAACAAGGCATAATTAAAGAGGTTATTTATGGTCGGTCAAAAAAATATGAATATCAATTTGATGCACCGGATTTAAACACAAAAGCATTTGAAGAATTGAGAGAATTAAAACTTAAAGAACTTGAATCAATGCTTGAATATGTCAACCTGAATTCTTCAAGAATGAAATTTTTGTGTAATTACCTTGGTGATGCGATTCCTGACCAAATTGAAAATTGTGATAATACAAATCTTCAAAAATTCATTTCCAATCCAAAACCAGAAACCGTCAAAATACTATCTGATTTTAGAGAAACTTATTTTCCTATTTTAAAAGTTGAAAGTAGAGGTTCTAATATCGTTAATGGAATTGCTTCAAGTTATTATGGCGTATCAAATGTTGGAGCAGCGCTTAACAGATGCAAATATCATAATGGAGGTGATTTCCCGGATTTTTTACTTAAACTGACATTAAAAGCATTTCGAAAACAATATA
This sequence comes from Bacteroidales bacterium, assembly GCA_027858955.1. Classification (GTDB taxonomy): domain Bacteria; phylum Bacteroidota; class Bacteroidia; order Bacteroidales; family UBA12170; genus UBA12170. Next base: position 4,950 of record JAQIBR010000044.1, on the reverse strand, counting down.
ATAAAGAACCATTTGATTTAATTGTATATGTGCCACCAACTGAGTCAGGTGACTTGGTTAAAAATTTTGCAGAAAAGCTTTCAAGGGTTTTGAAAGTTCCTATTTCACATAATCTTGTAAAAACTGGAGAGACACAACTTCAAAAAACATTTAAAAATGGTTATTTAAAAAGAGACAATGTTGCAGGAAAGTTTACGTTCAATAATCCAGACCAAATAAAGGGTAAAAATGTTATTCTGTTTGATGATATTTTTGATAGCGGTGCAACAATTAAAGAGATTGGAAGAATGTTAACTAATAATGGTGCGAGTAAAATAGCACCTTTAATAATCGCACGAACTGTTGGCGGTGATATATAATAAGGAATAATATGAATGAAGAATTATCATATTGGCTTGCTTTGGCACATTTGCCAAAACTAAGAACAAAAAAAAAGAATGAAATAATTGTTAAGTTGTTTGAAGAACAAAAAACGATTATTGATTTTTTCCATTTTGAACCAAAGCAATGGCAAGAAAACTATGAATTAAATGAAAATGAGATTTCATTATTTCAAGATGCTATAAAGGAATTATCAAATTATGCTTTTATGGTTGAAGACCTTCTTGAACAAGGGTACAGTATTTTACCTATCACTTCACCTGATTATTCACCTATTCTTAAAAAGAATTTGGGTAGAACATACGCACCACCTTTAATTTATACAAAAGGTAATAAGGCTATAATGAAAGAAAAATCTGTCGCTATTGTAGGTTCAAGAAAAGCAGATAAAGTGTCTTTGGATTTTACAGATAATGTTGCTAAAACAGCTTCCAAAGATTATAAAGTCATAGTAAGTGGATTTGCCAAAGGAGTTGATAAACAAGCATTAGATTCAGCACTAAAATATGAAGGACAAAGTATCATTGTGCTACCACAAGGTATTTCGACATTTAATTCAGGATTTAAGAAATATTACAAACAAATCATTAATGGTGATGTGATGGTATTGAGTACTTTTTATCCGAAAGCGACTTGGAGTGTTGGTTTAGCAATGGCTCGCAATCCAATCATTTACGGTTTAGCAACTGAAATCTTTGTTGCCGAGTCAAGTAATAAAGGCGGTACTTGGTCGGGCGTTGTTGACGGATTAAGAAAAGGACGAAAAATATTTGTCAGAAAACCAGATTTTAATGAGAAAAATGCAAATAACCAACTAATACAAAAAGGAGCTGTTCCTGTTGATGCAAAAGGGAATGTTTTAAGTTATGAACAACAAATAAATATTAATCAAAATGTTGTTTCTGAACCTAATCCTAATGATGTTGAATATAAAATTATTGAATTATTAAAAAAAGGAGTGTTTACCTCAAAGAAAATTGTTGACACTCTGAAATTAGATTGGAGTTCCAGAAAAGTTTCAACATTTCTAAAAGAACAAGATGAAATAATTACAGTAAAAGGAAAACCATTAAAGTTTGTTCATAAAGAACGAACAATTCAATCACAAAAATCATTATTTGACTGAAATTAAAATGTAAAGTGGCTAATCGAGTAGGCTGCCCCGCCAGTAAAAACTGACGGGGAAAACCTCTCACATTTACCTGCCGTAATGCAATGCAGGCATGGCCACCGAGCGTACGGTTCACGTAAACGGCGGTTTGCATAGCATACACAGTACCGCTCTTTACACCAGTACCGGCTTTTCATTACTTTACGAAAGGGCTGGCATCACAATAGTGAATGTACCTCCCAGTCATATTTCAATCCACTATACATTCAGTCCTTCTTCTGCTTGTGAGACCTCCACCCTTTTATCCTCGTTTTAGGTGACTCGTTACTGCAAAATACTATGACATCGGCTGACTTCTCAATCCGTATATCGTACGGTTCGAGACCTCCCCCGGTAAGAGCAGTTTCCTTTGTCCAATCGCTGCGACATCTACATATAAACTCGTTTAAACTCTTTTGGACCTTACAATGATGTGCTTGCTTATCCAAAGTTTATATGCCTCATATGCCGTTCCTGTTCGTCAGTACCTGACTTTGCAGTTTATTCACGAAGTGTTCATGTAATAAGGTGTTCATGAATACTCCGTATTTCGCTTCCTTCACTGTAAGGGTCGCCCCGAACCAGTTTACGACTTGCTACGCTTCGGATGGTTAATCCGCACGGTGGGACTTGCTACCTATAAAAGGCTACGCACCCACTGGAAAAAAAACCTGTTTATTTTGTCTCAACAAAATAAATTTGTATTTTTCATCTTTTTGTTGAGCTTGTAAACAGGTGGGCTCTGCTCATGCAGGGCACACACAATAAATATAGGTTATTTGGCCGATAGTGCTAAATTTGAAAATGAGTACATTTAATAAAATATATAGCGTTTTGATAGATTGGAGCTTTGAAATGCCAAACGCCCCATATTATCAACCTTAGCAAAAATTGAGAAGAAACTAAAAATATGAAAATAGGTGATAGTATAAAAGTCAAACAAGGAGTATTTTCTCCTGATTATGCCGATTTAGATATTGGAGACTGGCAAGGTCGAATAGTTGAAATTGATAATAATATTGTTACGTTTGAATTAGATAGCATAACATTATCTCAATTGAGTGAGAATTATATTATAGAAAGTTTAGTCGAAGATTTTGAATGGACTTTACTTTCTCTTGAACTGAGTGAAGTTGAAATCACGCAACCTCAAGATAGTAAAGATGATGTTTTACAAAAACAAAATAAGATAAATTCAAAGTACTCTTGTGAAGAAGAGGAAAAAAGAATTTCAGAAATATTGGACACTCAAGATGCTTTTGTATCTGAAACTAATTTGCGGAAATATTATAATTATCTGAAAAATAATGTTCAAATATTTTGTGTGTTAACTGGTATGGAGGATTTTGATTGGGAAGAACCTTATATAATTGGAGGATGGAGCAAGTCGGAATATGAAAAGAAGAAGTTAACAAAACCGTCATACACAGACCATTTTATACTTGTTGAATTTATTGACAAAATTGATGATTGGAAAGGAATAATAGTGAAAGTAAAAAGAATCTCAGACGAAAAAATGTTTGATTTGCCACTTTGGGATTTGAAAATAGTTGATACAGATTCATCTGATTATTTGCTTGTTTCTGACTATTCATCTTGGATGACAAATTATCAATAATGAGAAACAACTTTTGCTAACCCACAATATGCCCAATACGGTTTGCGAGCAGATTGAAACCAAATTTGTGTCAAGAAACCTCGCAAAATATTGCTTGGAAAACGTAAATAAAACAGTAATTTTAACACTAAGACAATATTTTACTATGAACGGAATTGAAACCATAAATCTATTAAGTCCGCACTGTGCATATTGCCAACCTTAACCCAAATCATTTATAACCTCCAAAATTTCCTGCCCGTTTTCCTGCGGCAGAAAGCACTCACTCCCTGCAATGCAAACAAAAACTCCAAAAATCCTCACAAAACCTCTCACATATTGCATAATTTGTGCTATCTTTCGGTGGGAAACAAGCTAACTCGTTTACAAATGCTTAACACACGAATATATGAGGCTGTATTTCAGGATTTTGGTGAGTGGGGTGTGTATATACAAGAGTTAGCTTTTATTTAGAAAGAATGTCGAACACATAGTAAACTATTGAATATTGGCTTATTCAGTTAAAAACTTTTACTAAGTGATGTTAAGAATTTTTGAAATGATATTAACAATTAAATTTTACACTATGAGAACATTATTTTTATTAATTGTGGTTTTAATATGCAAGTTTTCAATTGGACAAGATATAGTTGAAATCCCATTCAAGGCATTGGATGAAGATTATATTGAGCTTGTAAATGCTATTCAAGAGATTGAAAACTCAGAAAGTAAGCAAGTAATTAATTTAGAGGATAAAGACTTTGAAAAATTCAATGATTTGGATACCCGGTTCTTGATGTTCTGGCAATTATCCTTTCATTATTCCGATTTGAAAGCATATGAAAAATGCTTTGAAATACTTAAAAAAGGACAGAGTGAGGGATTCTTTTTTGTACTAGACCCAGAACATGATTTTCCTTCATATCTTAAAGAAATCGAAAAATTTGATGGCTATCAATCCTTTGTTGAGCAAAACCAAAGCTTGATTAAAGAGACCGATGCAACTACTAATACGGAATATATGGTTCAACTCCCTGAAGAGTACGATGAAAACAAGAACTATCCACTTTTTCTTATTATGCATGGCGGTGCTGGTTCTATACCCTCTATGCAATATGCATACATATCCGAAAAATTAAAAAAGGAGTTTATTGTAGCTTATTTTCAAGGTAGTAGTATCGAAGGATCCTATTCAAGATCTTTTTCGCGTACGAAATGGAGTGAGCAAGTAAATAATGGATATAAGCAGATCATTTCGAAATATCCTGTTGACACATCAGAAATTATCCTTTCTGGACCATCAGCTGGAGGAGGTCGCTCCATTATACTTGGAATAACCAATATAGTTCCTGCATCAGGTTTACTGCTTAACTTTAGTGTAATCCCTAGGGGGTTAAGCAATGACGATTATGTAAAATCTGCTGAAAGAGGACTTAAGGTGGTACAACTTTGCTGTGAAAATGACTGGAGCATTCAGCAACAAAAAGAATTTGCATATTGGCTTGATAAATACACGATAAAGAATCGATTTCTTATATTTCCTGATAAGGGGCACGAGTATCCAGCAAATTTCCAGCACCATCTTGATACTTCTATTGAGTTTCTTTTAAAGAAAGATTGATAATACAAACAAAAGCTAACAAAGTGTTTTTTGATATGATTCACGTTAAAACTTGCCTGCCATTTATGGATAACGATAATATTTATGGTACTACTGCAAATTTAATGGGTAATGGCAAGTAATGATTTATATTGTGCGAAGTATAAGCATTCCAATACTGTCAGGGCTAAAGATACTATCTTCAATTCCAAACCCATTTTC
>JAQIBR010000169.1 GCA_027858955.1 Bacteroidales bacterium | reverse complement strand
GATTGATGCGAAATGTTCCACCTTTGGCAGAAGGTCTTCCATTTACCGAATCATAAAAGAGTTCAAAAACTTGCTTTGCAATATCATCGACAAAATCATCATCGTTGCCGTATTTTGGTGTTGCTTCAATTAAGCGTTGGCGTAAAAGTTCATTTTCTTTAAAGTTTTGATTCAGAATATTTACAAAAGAACCTAAACTAAGTATTTGATTATCATATATAAACGTCTTTATCGCGCTAAGCGAATCGGTAATGCTTCCCAATCCAACGCCCTGAATATAACTGGTATTATATCGTGCTCCGCCGGCATTATAATCTTTTGCGTTTGCAATACAATCGTCGATAAAAACAGATAGGAAAGGAGCTGGTAATTCTTCAGCATAAATACGATCAATTATGTTATTTCCTTCAATTTTTATATCGATAAAGTGCTGTAATTGTTTTTGATAGGCAAAAATTAATTTATCGAAAGTATTTAATTTGTCGATCTTTCCACTTGGAATTCCGATGGCTTTGTTTGTAATTGGATCCACGCCATTATTTAAAGTAATTTCTAATACTTTAGCCAGGTTGAAATAACCTGTTAAAATATAAGCTTCTGTTCCGAATGCACCTGTTTCAACACATCCGCTGGCACCTCCATTTCGTGCATCTACTATATCTTTTCCTTGATTTAGGAGTTCTTGAATTATAGCATCGGTATTGAAAATAGAAGGCTGTCCAAAACCTGTTTTTACAATATCGAGTGCTCGCCTAATAAAAGCATCAGGATTATGTTTGCTGATCTGGATCATGGAGCTAGGCTGTAATATTCTCATTTCTTCAATTATATCCAATAAAAGATAGCTCATTTCGTTTACCGCATCTGTACCATCAGCTTTTAATCCGCCTAAATTAATTAAGGCAAAATCCGTAAACGTATTACTCTCTTTTGCGGTAATACCCATTTTTGGTGGTGATGGATGATTGTTGAATTTCACCCAAAAAGCCTGTAAAAGTTCAATAATTTCTTCTTTTGTCTTGTTGCCGCTTTCTATATCTTGTTGATAAAATGGAAATAGATGTTGATCTAAACGCCCGGGATTAAAAGAATCCCAGGGATTTAACTCTGTTATCACGCCTTGATGCACATACCAGTAATATTGTAATGCTTCCCATATATTTTCTGGTTTATTTTCAGGCACATTTTTCGAAATTTTTATCATTTCGAGTATTTCATTCTGTCGCTTTTCATCTGTTTCTGATTTTAAAATAATTTTCAGTTTTTCAACATGCCGTTTTGCGAAAATGGAGACAGCTTCTAAGCTTATAAGCATTGCGTCAAGCTCATCTTTTTGAGCTTGGGCATTACTCTCTTCGTTAAAATTAATTTGGGTAATTCGATGATTTATTTTTTCACGTAAATCTTTAAAGCCCATTCTATAAATAATATCACCTAAAACAGTATGTCCAGGAGCTCGTTGCTCTAGAAATTCAGTAAAAACGCCACTTTCATACGCGTCAAGCCATTTTTTCGGTAATTGTGCAAAAATTTTATCACGCTGACTTTTGCCCTGCCAAAAAGGGATGAGCTTTTCGGTATAAAGAGTTTTTACTTCCTTATCCACACTAAAGCGAACTTTTGGTCTTTCATCTATCATTTCTAAATCGCGAATGGAATGAATGCAAACTTCGGGATATGTTGGTGTTTGTTGAGGAGCTGGTCCGCGTTCACCTACAATCAGCTCACCATCACCAATATAAATGGTTTTATTTTCCATCAAATATTTAAAAGCTCTGGCTCTTAGAATGGAGACAGAAAGATTTTTAGCTTCATCAGATTGGTAGAAAGCAGTCATTAATTCTGCACGTTCTCCCGAAATGCTTGGCTTTGTGTTAATGCTTATGTTTCTCAGGTTTTCTATTCTTTTTGTGATCATAACTAAATAAGTTTAAAAGTTAAGTAGTTGAGATGTTGAGTTGGAATTTTAAATGTTTTTTTGCCACCAATGCACTAATACACCAAAGCTCACCAAAAGTATATTTTACATTATGCTAGTTTGGTGTATTTTGGTGTCTTGTGATTTTGTGCATTTTTATTTTTCATTTAAAATTCATAATCAGATATTCAAAAGTTCAAAGTCATTATTATCCTCCAATTTTTACAGCAAACCCTTTTTCTTCAAAAAAGGATTTTATATTTTCAACTTCAGTCTTTGAGGGTTCTTGCGTCACTTTCATTTTGTTTTCAAAATTTAATTTTTCGTATTTTCCTTGGGCAATTTTATGATAAGGCAATAGGTTTAAATTCTTTATGTCTTTAAGGTGTGTTAAATAAGATGCAATATTTTCCAGATGTTTTGAGTCGTCATTTATCTTTGGAATTAAAGGAAAACGAATATGCACTTCTTTCTTGTTCTCAACTAAATATTCAAGATTTTTCAAAATGACATTATTCGAAACTCCGGTATATTTTATATGATTTTCATCATCCAAATGCTTTAAATCGAATAAAAACAAATCGAAGTACTGGCTTGCATCTTGAAAAATCTTGGTGGATGCAAACCCTGATGTATCAAGGCAAAGATGTAAATAGTTCTGCTTGAGTAGCTTAGCTGTTTCAATTAAAAAATCAGGTTGCATCAGCGGTTCTCCTCCAGTAAAAGTAATGCCGCCATTAGATTGCTCATAAAAAGGGCGGTCTTTTTCAACGTCAGTTAAAAGTCGCTCTGGACTAGTTTCCCAACCAATTTGATTCTTTCCTTTAAACTTGAAATTGAGCTGCTCAATCTCAGTTTTCCTGCTTTCTGGGTTATGACACCACCAACAACTCAAAGGGCAGCCTTTGAAAAAGATGCTTGTTCTGATTCCTGGTCCATCGTGGATGGCAAATCGCTTGATATCGAAAATAATTCCACTCATTGAATTACAAATAATTTAGAAATGATAAAAAGGGAAAGCTTAAAATAGCGGAGAGTTGGGTAATCAAGAAATCCAGCATTCAAACAAGCCACGACCGAAATGGCCATACATGATGGTAAACATGGAAATATTTGCTTGAAGTAACATGATGGTAAAATTACTATCATTTTGATACGAATGCAAATTGATAGCGATTTCTTTTTGTATCACGCAAAGCCGCAAAGCCGCAAAGCTGCAAAGTTTTTATTTTGTATTTTTTCTAATTCATCATCAGAGACCCTTTGCGACTCCTATGTTTGCAAAAGTAAAAATATTTAGTTTATATATTTGTGGTTTAAAGTGAAAAAGAGTGAGAGTACAATTGCGGCTAAATAACTCAAGAAGTATATTGGCGCTAAGAAA
>JAQIBR010000176.1 GCA_027858955.1 Bacteroidales bacterium | reverse complement strand
GTTAATGCCGATAGTTCAACATAACCGCTAATTAAACGAAGTGAAAATATGCGGCATTTAGTTGACTAATCGGTATTAAATCTTTAAAAATACTTGCAGGAAAAATTTCTTGTAAGTATTTTTTTTGACTTAAGTTGACAAATAAAAATATTAACCCAGCTTCAATCAAAAAATAAATCAAAAGGGCCAAATTCGTGTTTCAAACTGACTTTCACATTAAGAGAGTCGAAAAATATACTTTAATTTTACCACTCTAAAACCAAATAATTCTATGACAAACTACAGTAAAAACTTCGAAGTAATTTGGGCCGATATGGATCCAAACCGACATATGCGACACACAGCTTATAACGACTATGCAGCCCAAGTTCGTGTATCTTTTATGGCTGACAATGGACTTAGTCTTGAAGAAATGGAAAGGCTTCAAATTGGTCCTGTGCTTTTTAAAGAAGAAACCGTTTTTCGTTCAGAAGTACGAATGGGTGAACATATCAAAGTTGACCTTCAGATTGCTGGTCTTTCATCCGACGGAGAAAGATGGAAAATGGTTCATCATATTTATAAAAGCGATGGAAAGCTTTCAGCTATAATAACTGTTGATGGAGCTTGGATAGATATGACAAAACGCAAACTAAAACCACCACCGGCCGGCCTTGCGGCTAACTTTAATGAGCTTCCAAAAACTGAAGATTATCAGGAAATTTTGAAGAAAATTAGAAGTAATGGGTGAAGGGTAAAGGGTGATCAGATTACATATCATGCATCTCACATCACGGATCACCCTTCACACTTAACATTTGTATTTCCTAATTTCTTGTTTACCTTTACATTATGAAACACGATTACGATTACATAATAATTGGCTCCGGATTTGGCGGTTCCGTATCTGCACTTCGACTGGCGGAAAAAGGCTATAAAGTTTTGGTCATTGAAAAGGGAAAACGTTTCTTAGGTGACGATTTCGCGAAAACCAATTGGAATTTAAGCAAATGGCTATGGTTGCCGCAGCTGGGATTTTATGGAATCCAAAAATTAACTTTCTTAAGACACGCCAGCATTTTAAGTGGTGTGGGTGTAGGTGGAGGCTCACTTGTTTACGCCAATACCTTACCAAAACCAAAAGCAGCTTTCTATAAAACCGGTTCTTGGGCCAATTTGGAAGACTGGGAAAAAGAACTTGCTCCTCATTATCAAATGGGATGGAAAATGCTTGGTGCAGAGATAAATCCTAATTTGGAAGAAAGCGATCTAGCTCTAAAATCTCTCGCCACAAAAATGGGAAAAGAAAAAAACTTTGAACCAACAAAAGTTTCTGTGTTTTTTGGCGAAGCTGAAAAAACTGTTCCCGATCCTTTCTTTAATGGGAAAGGCCCCGAACGAACAGGTTGTACATTCTGCGGTGCTTGCATGACAGGTTGTAGGCATAATGCAAAAAACACTTTGGATAAGAATTATTTATATCTGGCCGAGCAACTCGGAGTTAAAGTTATATCTGAACATAAAGTTACTAATGTCATTCCAGTAGATAAAGAAAGTGGAAAAAATGGTTTTAGCATAACTTTCAAACCATCAACACGTTCTTTTGGAATAAGTAAAACGCTCACTTCAAAATCGGTAATATTTGCCGGCGGTGTATTAGGAAGTATTCCTCTTCTATTAAAACTCAAAAAGCAAAGCTTGCCAAATCTTAGTCCTCGAGTTGGTGAAATGATCCGAACAAATAATGAAGCTTTGATAATGGATGTAAGTTTGGATAAAGACAGAAACCTTTCAAAAGGCATTGCCATTGGCTCAATTTTAGATCTAGACGAAAACAGTCATCTTGAGCCTGTTAGATATGGAGAAGGTTCCGGATTTTGGCGTTTAGGAATTACACCTATGATTTTGGACACTAATTTTTTCAGAAGAATTGGAAAAATGATTATTGAGCCATTTAAGTCGCCCTTAAAATGGTTGAAATTATATTTTATTGATGATTTTGCCAAGCGATCGACTGTATTGCTTTTTATGCAACATTTGGATAGCACACTCAAATTAAAAGGCCATTGGTTATTTGGATATAAATCGCGACTTTCTACCGGCAAAGCTCCTACTCCATTTATTCCTGAAGCACATAAAGCAGCTCATGAATTTGGGAAGATAATCAATGGAAAACCAGTAGTTCTATTCACTGAAACGCTATTCGGGACTCCTTCTACAGCTCACATTTTAGGAGGAGCTTGTATTGGAAAAGATTCCGATTCAGGAGTTATTGATAGTAAACATAGGGTATTTGGCTATGAAAATATGTATGTCTTTGATGGCTCTGCAATTTCTGCTAATCCTGGTGTTAATCCTGCTTTGAGTATTACTGCTATGACTGAGAGAGGGATGGGTTTTATTCAGCCTAAAATTAATTGAGTCACAATTTGATAAAGAGATACTATTTCTAATTCACATCATTTAAAAAAAACTTCTTGACTTTATTATAATAATTGTAGTAACTTTGTAATTACATTTTAATTATCAAAATTATGGAATTATCAATTATACAAATTGGGAACTCCATGGGATTTAGGCTAAGTAAAACCTTAATTGACAAATACAATATCAAAGATAAGGTAGAGCTTATCTTAGAAAAAGGGTATATCATTTTAAAGCCTATTTCAAATCCAAGAAAAGGATGGGATAAAGTATTTAAAGAGATGCACAAACGTGGAGATGACGAACTTCTACTTAACGATGTTTTTGATGATGAAAATTTAGAAGAATGGATTTAAGTCAATATCAAATCGTTTTGGTTAATCTTGATCCAACTATAGGCAGTGAAATAAAAAAAACCAGGCCTTGTGTTATTATTTCACCTGATGAATTGAATAAATATTTGCGTGCAATTGTCATTGCTCCAATGACAACAAAATCAAAAAAATACCCAACAAGAATTGAAGTAAAACACGACAGTAAAATTGGTTGGATCGTAATTGATCAAATAAGGACAATAGGTAACCAAAGAATAATAAAAGTTTTAGGACGATTATCTCAACCCGAAATCAAAGTGGTCAAGTCTGTTTTGAAAGAGACTTATGTTGATTAACAAAACAATTATCTGTGCAAAATATTAAGAAATCTATGCATACTAAGTTTATTATGTAAAGAAAATTGAGTTTTCTTTACATAATACATTATATTTGTATATAAAATTCGATAATCTATACGCTATGAATCCAACTGAAGAATGGAAATTAAAGGAATTACCTTTAACAATTGATTTAGAAACAAAGCGAATATTAAAACGATTACCTTTAGCTCACGCAGCTTTAGCAGAGTTAAAAGGAATAGCTTCAACAATTCCAAATCAAAACATTTTAATAAATACACTTGGATTGCAAGAAGCAAAAGACAGCTCGGCAATTGAAAATATTATCACTACACACGATGATTTATACAAATCGGAACTTAACTTAGAATCATTTAAATCTCTAAATGCAAAAGAAGTCCAAAATTACATTTCAGCATTAAAAAAGGGATTTGAATTAATATCGAAAAGCAAATTATTAACCAACCGGATTATTTTACAAATCCAAGAAGTTCTTGAAGATAATAAAGCTGGATTTCGAAAATTACCAGGGACTGCTTTAAAAAATGCAGCAACAGGAGAAACAATATATACGCCACCTCAAGATTATAATGATGTAAATCGCCTAATGGCAAATCTTGAAAAATTTATTAACGATCCTAAATTTTGTAATTATGACCCAATAATAAAAATGGCAATAATACACTTCCAATTTGAAAGTATTCATCCTTTTTACGATGGCAATGGAAGAACCGGAAGAATAATTAATATTCTTTATTTGATACTTGAAAAACTTCAAACATTACCTATTTTGTATTTAAGTAATTACATAATAAAGCGTAAATCAGACTATTATCTATTATTACAAGAAGTCAGGGAAAAGAATTTATGGGAGGATTGGGTTTTGTTTATGATTGATGGTGTTGAACAAACATCTCGAGAAACAATTGACTTGATTATTAAAATTCGAGAATTAATGATGAGTTTTAAACACAACCTGCGTGACAATTATAAATTTTATAGTCAAGATTTATTAAATAATCTCTTCAAACATCCTTATACAAAAATTGAATTTGTTGTTAAAGATCTGGGAGTATCAAGGTTAACTGCTGCCAATTATTTAAATAAATTGGCAGAAGACGGAATTCTAAAAAAAGAAAAACTGGGAACCGGAAATTATTACATAAATGAACCTTTAATAAAATTATTATCAAAACGATAAAATGCACAATCAAGCTCTGTATTTCCATCAATAGGTTTTATTGTTTCACTTTTATTAATAGTGAAACCAATCAAAATATCATATAATATTGATCAATAAGCATTTATATTTTTAAATTAAACAGTTACAAAGTAAAAGTCTTCTTTAAGTCTTAATCCAACATTAGTGAACCGGAATGAATCGCTGAATCAATTATCAATTTAGTTAACAGGAGAATCACTTGGGAAAAATACATTGAAAATTAAACTAAATTTGTATTACAAATGCATCGTTTAACAAGTGGTTCAGTTTGCACCGGAATGGCGTTTCGGTTTACTCCGGAATTTTCACCGTAACTGAGCTTTTTTAATTTAAAAGCCACTAATTCACGAATGCAATATGCTCATTTTATTCGTGCATTCGTGGCATATATAATTTATGTAAACTACTTTATATTAGAAAGTTGAACACAATGAAAAATAAAAACAATACTCCAAAGAGGAAACGGCTAAATAGAAACCAAAGAATCCCTTTGGCTAATGATTGGTTGAAAACTTATAAGGGGAAAAATGTTGTAAAGGGCTATAGGAAATGGTTTGGCGTTGATTTGTTATGTGCAATTACGGAATTACGACTTATAGGAGTGGAAATAAGTATTGAATATGAATCGAAAATTCGCCAATCAATTGAAAATTATCAAAAAAGAAAAAAGGAAAAAGCAGAATCAGATAATGAGCCAATTGATTCTTTCGATAATGAATTTGAATTTATTGCCGGATATACATCAAACGGAATACCATTTGGAATTACAAAAGAAGAATTTTTAGGAATGAAATATATAATTGACCAAGACAGGAATCAAAGGCGTAAAGAAAGACAAGTACAAAACAAATATTGTTACGGGTGATTTAATAATGGATATCCTTTTCAAAAAACTTTGAACAGCGCTAGTTTGGAAAATTTATTGAGGTGTCTAATTAAATAGTTATCCTTTTCTAATTTCCTTTCTTTTAATTCAATATGAATAGAATTAAGTTTTATTTTTCCTGTTTACGTGCTACTTCTCAATTTTTCAATCCTAATCTTAGAAAGACTTATCTTGATACGAAAATTAAATTAAAAAGGAAAAATAGAAATAATTTGGAATTTTTAAAGCGAACTAACGATAGCAAAAATGCCAAAATCAAATCTCAAAAAATATGTATCTTGCAAAAAAAATTAGACTCTTATGGGACATTTATCAATAAGCAGTAAGATATTGGACAAATATTTCGGTTTTCTTATAAACTTAGACAATAACTCAAAAAAACGTCTGATTATAAAACTTACTGACTCAATTGAAACAGAGAAGAAAGAAAATACAGACTTGAATTTGTTATACGGTGCATGGATTGACAACCGAGACTCGGACGAAATAATTAGAGAAATTAGGGATTCGAGAATTGAAAACAGAAAGCCAGATTAAGAAAGAAAGGAAAAATGATAAGTGACTTTGACCTTCTAATTGGCTGTACAGCAATTGAGAACAAATTAATAATGGTGACCGAAAATGTTAACGAGTTCAAAAGAATTGATGACATCAAGATTGAAAATTGGATCAAAAGAAATTAATGCACATTTTGTTAACAACGCTCATAAATAATTAACGTGATAGCAGTAAATTAAACATTTGCAGTCCATTTCAAACTAATCAACACATTATCCTTTTTTTTCAAACTCATCCAAAGCAAGTTTTGCAATTTCAGCACCCAGCTGTATAATATCCGCCGCTTTATAAAAATCGAAAATGCCATAAGCTTCATAGGGAAAATTGACTAATACATCGGGCTTTCCTTTTTCTATAGCCATTTGCGATATTTGATGAACCATTAAATTGGTTGATTTAGAAATCAGATTAATATAACCTAATTTATCCTTTTCATTCTTCGGAATAAGAGAATTGAATTTATCCGTAAACAAATTAACGTATTTACTGAATCGTTTATCCTTTGCTAATTTCCTTTCTTCTAATATTTCCTGTTTTTTCTTTATTCGTTTAAAAGGAACTTTTGCATTTACATCAACCACAAAAAGCAAATCGTCCTTTTTACGTTTAACACGATTAATTGGAATAGGATTTACAACTCCACCATCAACAAGGGTTAATCCGTTGTATTCGAATGGAGTAAAAACTGTTGGAATAGATACCGATGCTCTAATGGCATCGTATAAACTACCTTTTTCAAAAACTATTTCCTCGCCATTTATAATATCTGTTGCAATAGCCGCATAAGGAATACGCAGATCTTCAATATTTAGATCTGGTATAATTTTTTTCATCTCTTTTAAAACCTTATCTCCTTTTACAAGTCCACGACCACTTATTGTAAAATCGACTAAGCTAAAAACATCCATTCTATCGAGAGTAGTCATCCATTCTTTAAAGAGACCAAGACCGCCAGCAGCATAAATACCACCAACTAAAGCACCCATAGAAGTCCCTGAAATAGAACCAATTGCATATCCCCGACGTTCTATTTCTTCAATTACGCCAACATGTGCAATGCCGCGTGCACCGCCACTTGATAATACCAATGAAACTGTTTTTTGCATTCGCGAATATAAAAAAGAAAGGAAGCGCTTTTGCACTCTTTCAAATGAAATCGGGCCGAATAATATTTTTCATATTTTCAAAACTTCTTTGACTGTTATGACTTTATAGAATGCCTATTTATAGAAAATAATAACTACATTTGAATATATAAATACGCATCTTGTCTTTTGAAAATGCTAATAGAAAAAATAAATTATTCGGTAATAATCATTTATAATCGTTTTTATTATTGATATACAGAGTATTAAATTATTAAAATAGGCCTATGCCTATAGTAGAAATAAAAGTAATAGGTAACTTTACACAGACGTTGTATGCAATGCTAAAAAAAGCCAACGCACAAATAGCACATTTGGTTTTTGCCAACACACAAAGCCAACCCTAAAAAAACCAAAAGAGCTATTTTTTTGCCAACGCTATATTCAAGATTTATTCAAAATTGAAAAGTAAATTTGTAAAATGAAACTTTTACTCATAGAAGACGAAGCTGAATTAGCAAAAAGCATTCAAGAATATTTGAATGTAAACGATTTTGTGTGTGAGTGGGTAAGTAATTTCTCCGAAGCAATCAACAAAATATCAATATATAATTACGACTGTATTTTACTTGACCTGATGCTACCTGATGGTAACGGGTTTGATATATTAACTGAACTGAAAAAACAGAACAAAACGGATGGTGTCATTATTATTTCAGCAAAAGAAACCTTAGAATCACGGATTGAAGGATTTAATTTAGGTGCGGATGATTACCTAACCAAACCCTTTCATTTATCAGAATTATTAGTAAGAATACAAGCGTTAATTAGACGGAAACAATTTAATGGAAATAATAAAATTGTATTTAATGAAATAGAAATAGACATCCTTTCTAAAGTTGTTACAGTTAATGATGAAATAATTGATATTACAAAAAAAGAAATCGATTTATTGTTGTATCTAATTGGAAATCAAAAAAGAGTTCTTTCGAAAGCCGCTATTGCGGAACACCTTTCAGGTGATATGGCTGATATGTTGGATAATCACGATTTTGTGTATGCTCATATCAAAAATTTAAAAAAGAAATTAAGAAATTCTCAATGTGGAGATTATATAAAAACCGTGTACGGATTAGGATATAAATGGCAAAATGAGTAAAAAATTATTACATAAAACCCAACAAGTTTATCTTGTTTTTTCTGTTGCGATATTTATTGTTGTTGCTCCCTTATTTTACTTTTTTTCCCAAAAATTTTACATCGAAAATACGGATGAAACTTTAATCCTTTACAAAACTGAATTTATTCAAAATTCGATATCTAAATTAAAAGAAAATGATATAGCCGTTTGGAACAGTTATAATACGAGAACTCAAATACAAGAATCAATCGGGTTGAAAACTGACTCATTATTTTATACTACATACTTTAACCAAGTAGAACAAGAAAATGAACCTTACCGAGAATTGAATTCTCCTATTAGGATTCAAGGAAAATTATATACTTTTTCTGCCAGAGTCAATTTGGTAGAATCAGAGGATTTGATGACGAGTATTGCCCTTTTATTTTTTATTTTAATTCTTTTGATGTTGTTAGGTTTGTTTATCATTACAAAAAAACTATCTCTAAGTTTATGGAAACCTTTTTATAAGACCTTACGACAAATAGAAGATTTTGAGATAAATAAAAAGAGTCAGCCACAGTTTAGTGCTACGAAAATTGAAGAATTTAACCGTTTAAATAAAAGTATTGAAAATCTAATACAGAAAAATATTGTTATTTACGAAAATCAACGAGAATTTGTTGAAAATGCAGCCCACGAATTGCAAACGCCCATTGCGGTTTTTAAAGCAAAAATTGATACACTTATTAATCGTTCAGATGTAACGCAAGGACAATCAGGAATATTAAGTTCGATTATTAAAAGTATTGCTCGATTAGATAGGTTGAATAAAAATTTATTATTTCTCTCTAAAATTGACAAAAATCAATTTAGTGAAACGCACACATTTTCAATAAAAGAGTTAATTGAAAATCAGTTGGACTTTTTTACGGAACAAGCAAAGCAGAAAAATATTAAGATTAAAACCAACTTAAAAGGGGTTTGTTCTATAAATTCAAACATTGGTTTAACAGAAATCTTAATAAGCAATTTATTTCTAAATGCCATTCGACACAATGTAAAAAATGGAGAAGGAGAAGTTAACATATCTCTTTCTGAACAAAAACTGGAGATAACAAATACCGGAAGTTTAGAGGAACTATCTCAAAAAAAACTTTTTAACCGCTTTTCAAAATCTAATTCTTCGGAGCAAGGAAATGGTTTAGGCTTAGCAATTATTAAGAAAATTGCAGACCTTAATAATTGGGAAATATCCTATTCTTTTTCAGATAACCTTCATTTTTTTTCAGTGCGATTCTAACAATTCAAAATTTATTCTAAATCAGGTAGTTCATTTGTCTAATCTTAAAAAAGACAAAAATGAGAATTATCCTAAATCTTCTAATACTTACAGTTTTCTTAAACTCAGTTGATACTAAAGCACAATCTTCAATTCAAGCCATTGATAGTACAAAATCGATTAGTTTGCTTAAAAGAAGCATTATTCCTGTAACATTAATAAGCTTAGGTATTCTCGCCAACAATAGCAATTTTGAGAAAGAATTACAAATTAATTTACGCAATAAGGTAGGTAATAGCTATGAATTACGCATAGATGATTTTTTACAATACGCTCCCATAGCGGAAATGTACACAGCAGATGCATTAGGAATAAAAGCTAAAAACCACTGGTTTGACCAGACAAAATATTTGCTAATCTCAAACCTTATATCATCAACAATTACACACAGTGTAAAAAGAATTACTCAAAAAGATAGGCCAAATGGTTCTCCATACTCTTTCCCATCTGGTCATACTACACTGGCATTTACCAATGCAGCTGTTTTATTTAATGAATTTTATGAAACTGCTCCTGTTTTGGCTTATAGTGGTTATGCTTTTGCAACAACAACAGGGGCTTTCCGAATGATTAATAACAAACATTATCTATCGGATGTATTAGTGGGTGCGGGTATTGGAATTTTAGTAACAGAACTTGTATATCATTTTGAACCTTTCAAGGATTTCAATCCCTTTAAAAAAAAGAAAAATATTACTTTTTTACCACAAATAAGTAATGATAATTACGGTTTTTATTTCGCGTATAATTTATAAAAAGAATAGCACACAATAAATTCAAAATTAATTCTAAATCGGTTCGCACCTTTGTACTATAATTTATTAATCATAGAAAATAATACAATGAAATTATTGAAATTAATAGCTGTAGCAATTGCAATCACAGGAATAAGTGCGTGCAATACAAATGAAAAAAAAGAAATTAGTTCTACCGTGAGTGGAAATTCGGTAACAGAAATAACCAAGCCAAAAACTTCCTTAAATGATAAAATATTTAAAAAATTAGATAGAATATTATCTCCTTTTGAAGATATGACAGAATATGCTTTAGAAAAAAATGAAGTTGGAATTACCAAATCATTAAATCAGGTTTTAAAAGCGGAAAAGGAACTCGTCTTTAAAAATAATCTTTCAGGAGAGGCGTTAAAAACACTAAGTCCTAAATTAAAAGAACTCCAAGAATTGGTAACAAGAAAAAAGCACCAACAAATAGCCTTATTGTCAACAGAAATTTTTGAGTTTAATACAACTAATTTTATTTATGCAAAAGAAATTGAAAATCAAATAAAAATTGAGCATTTAGACTATTTAGGATTTCAAACTTTAGCACTATTAAATCAAGATAAAATTGAGTGGAAACAATTAGAAGTAACAATTGCTGAAATTGAAAAAGTATGGGTTGACCTTAGCAAAAACATTAAAGATAATAACTTAAAAGATTCTTTTGAATATTTATTTGAAGGATTGGATTTAAGTACAAAAAACAAAGATGTTAAAATGACAAGTATTCTAGCATCAATGGATTTAAGCCTAGTAGATGTACTCGAAAATAGCTTTTAGTAAAATTCAAAATTAATTCTAAATCGGTTCGCTCCTTTGTACTATAATTTATTAATCATAGAAAATAATACAATGAAAAAAACATCAATTTTAATGCTTGGTACGGTAATGATATTATCACAAGCCTGTGCACAAAATGAAGCTAACGTGCCTCAAAAGATAAAAACAACTTTTGCTCAAAAATTTCCAACTGCCCAAAAAGTAAAATGGGACAAAGAAAATGAAACGGAATGGGAAGCCGAGTTTAAAATGAATGGTGAAGAATATTCTGCCAACTTTAATTCTGACGGAACTTGGAAAGAAACCGAACACGAAATAGAAATATCTGATGTTCCTACCACAGTTAAACAGACTTTGGATAGCGAGTTTGCAGGTTATGATATTGAAGAAGTTGAAATTTCTGAAACTGTAGATGGTAAAGTTTATGAGTTTGCTTTAGAAAAAGATGAAATAGATATGGAAGTCGCCATTTCTTCTGATGGAACAGTAGTAAAAAAAGAAGTGAAGAAGGAAGATGATGAAGAAAATGACGAAGACAACGATTAAGATTAATTAAGTAAAAAAGGAGACTTTATTAAGCCTCCTTTTTTATTTCAATTATTTATAAATGATGAGAAATATAATCATACTATTTTTTTTAATAAGCTGCTTTTTCAAAAATGGGTATGCTCAAAATAGTTTACAAAGCTATATCGATAAAGCCATAGAAAATAGTCCGCTTTTGCAGAAACAAGAGAACAATAACAAAATTATTGATTTAGATTTAAAGCAATTTAATGCCATTTACAAAGCCCCAAAGCTCAATTTAAACACCAATGTTTTACTTTCTCCTATTTTATCTCAAGAGGGTAACAAAAATAAATTAGAATGGGTTTCTGCTGGCAGTACTAATTACATTGGCTATGATTTAGGAGCCAGTAATGGGGGTCAATTTCAAGCACTAATATCGGTAAATCAACCCTTATTTACTGGAAAGTATTATAATGCACAAAAGGACAAGGCAACGATTGCAAAAGCAAAAAACGAAAATAGAACTCAACTCACAAAAGCCAAACTACAACAAATAGTAACCCATCAATATATACTTTGTGTTCAATCTCAAAAACTCAAAAACAACAACCAAAAAACTATTCAAATAATAGAAGAGCAAATTGCCCAGATAAAAATACTGGTAAATGCAGGAATTTATAAATTGATAGATTTAAGATTATTGGAAATTGAATTACAAAATAACCAAATTGAAAATGAACGGCTAAACGGTGAGTTCCTCAATAATTTTAACACGTTAAACTTACTCTGTGGTATTAACGATACTACTTTATACAACTTACAAAACATTGATTTACATCTAAAACAACCTCTTCATAAACCTTCTTTATTTGTCTCACAATTTAAAATTGACAGCTTATCTATTAAGGCTCAGCAAAAAATTAATGAACTCCAATACTTGCCACAACTAAGTGCTTTTGGAGATGCAGGACTAAATGCAACCTATCAGCCAACTCCAAATCGCTTAGGTTTTAGTGTAGGAATAGCATTGAAATGGAATTTGTTTGATGGTCACCAAAAGCAATTCAAAAGGGAGCAATCTCAATTATTATTATCCAATATTGAAACGGATAAACAATACCTTAAAAACCAAAATAACATTCGTAAATACAATATTTTAAAACAAATAGATAACTTAAACGAACAACTGATACTAATTGATAGTCAATTAAACGAATACGATAAACTCCTTCAATTATACCAAATTGAAATAAAGCAAAGTTTGGTTTCTGTGTTTGAAATGAAAACCCTGATAAAAGATATTTCCAGAAAGCAGCAAGTAAAGACAAATACTTTAATGGTTAAGGAAATTTTAATCAACTCCTATAATTATTGGAATCTCTAAAAATAATAAAATGAATAAAGTTTTAAATATTGGATTTATTGTTGCTATAATCTTAATACAATCGTGTAAAAATAAAGAAACATCGTCTGATACACTATTACCACAACCAATTGTAAGTATTGTTTATCCTGTCTTAGGAAGTATTCAGGAAAAAGAGCAAATAAATGGACAGGTGGTATATCTTAACAAAGCAACCATTACTGCCCCAATTACAGGATATGTTACGGATGTAAATATAAAATTGGGAGATTGGATTAAAAAAGGAAGCCTTCTATTTAACATACAAACCAAAGAAAGTAAAGCCTTGCAAAACTCCAACATCTTACCGTCAAATCAATTTGGAATTATCCCAGTTTATGCAAGTGCTTCGGGCTTTATAAATACACTTTCAATAACTGACGCAGGTATTTTTATTACCGAAGGAAATGTTATGGCTACCATTGTAAAAAATACAGATTTAGCCATTCAGGTAAATGCTCCTTTTGGGTACAGAAAATTACTAAATAGTGCAAAAAGTATCGAAATTGAGTTGCCAGATCAGGAAATAAAATTGGCTACATTTTACAAAGCAATGCCAATAGTTGATGCCGTTTCGCAAACACAACAAATACTTTTTAAGCTAACAAAATATTCGCCATTACCTGAAAATTTGAATGTAATTGTAAAAATTTCGATTAAACACAAAAATGACATTATGATTCTACCTAAAGAGGCAATCCTAACCAATGAAACACAAGATAAATTTTGGATAATGAAAGTTATAGCCGATTCTTTAGCTCTAAAAATACCTGTAGTAAAAGGACTTGAAAATGATGGTGAAGTTGAAATTATAAAACCTGCATTAAAATTAACAGATATTATTATCCAAAAAGGAGCTTATGGTCTGTCAGATAGTACTAAAGTAAAAATCAAGTAATTATGAATAAATTATTTGTAAAATATAAAAGCCCGATAGCAGTAATTTTATTGCTTATTTTGGTTGGTGGAGCTTATTCCTATAAAAATTTGAGCACCTCTCTTTTTCCGAATGTAACGTTTCCTAAAATCAAAATTATTGCCGACAACGGGCAACAGCCTGTAGATAAAATGATGATTACAGTAACTAAACCCTTGGAAAACGCCATCAAGCGAGTTGAAAATTTAAAGCTCATTCGTAGTATTACCAGTATGGGAAGCTGCGAAATTTCTGCTTTTATGGATTGGGGTTCTGATATAAATATTGATAAGCAACGTCTGGAATCAAGAATTGCACAGATTAAAAATGATTTGCCACCAAATACTCGGATAACGGTAGAAAAAATGAACCCTTCTATTTTACCAATAATGGGGTATTCGCTACAATCGGACACCAAAAATCAGATAGAATTAAAAATGATTGGCGAGTATATTGTAAAGCCTTATTTGTCAAGAATAGAAGGCGTAGCTGCCATTGAAGTTATTGGTGGAAAAACAAAAGAGTATCAAATACTTTTAGACCAAAAAAAAATAAGCTTATTAAAACTCTCCCCTCAGAAAATCATTAATGTCATACAGCAAACAGGGTTTATACAATCCAATGGCTATGTGGTAGATTATAAAAGACTGTATCTAACCGTTACGGATGCCACAATTAAAAATAAAAATGAATTAGAAAATTTAGTGCTTTTTGATGATGCCAAAAGAAAAATTACAATTAAGGATATTGCAAAAGTTATCATTTCTGAAAAAACAGAATTTATTAAAATTAAAGCGGATGGAAAAAACGTGCCGCTAATAGCCGTTTTAAAACAACCAAACAGCAACTTAATTAATGTTGCCGACCAAGTAACACAAAAAGTAACCGAACTCAATAAAATATTGCCAAAAGGAGTTCAACTCAAACAGTATTACAACCAAGCCTCTTTTGTAGGCGATAGTTTAAAAAGTATTATTGAAGTGCTATGGATTGGTCTTGTATTGGCAATTATTGTAGTGATGATTTTTTTACGTTCTTTTAAAGCGAGTAGCGTTTTATTAATTACCATACCAATAACTTTAGGACTCACGTTTATGGTAATGAAAGCATTAGGTTATGATTTGAATATTATGACTATTGGTGCTATTGCTGCTGCCATTGGTTTAATAATAGATGATGCCGTAATTATTGTAGAACAAATTCATAGAACACACGAAGAATTTCCAGAAAAATCACCAAAGGAATTAGTGGGTAAAGCCATTAAGTTCTTATTTCCAGCAATGGTAAGTTCTTCTTTGAGTACGATTGTTATTTTTCTGCCTTTTGTATTAATGACAGGCGTTGCAGGTGCTTACTTTAAGATTTTAACGGAAACAATGATAATTACGCTTTCCGTTTCTTTCCTTGTAACTTGGATTGGGCTTCCTGTAATTTATTTACTCCTTTCAAGTAATAAAAAGAATACTAAAGAAATAAAACAACATACCGTACACGAGCAAAAATGGGTGCGGTTCTTTATTGAAAAACCTCTTTATAGTTATGCTTTTATAGTTGTATTTATTGCAAGCATCATCTTTATTTTACCAAAATTAGAAACTGGTTTCTTACCACAAATGGACGAAGGTTCTATCATTTTAGATTATAACAGCCCGTCAGGAACTTCGCTCGAAGAAACCGATAGAATGTTAACTGAAGTTGATGAAATCTTAGACAAAACCCCTGAAGTAAAAGCGTATTCTCGCAGAACAGGAACTCAAATGGGATTTTTTATTACCGAACCCAATAGAGGCGACTATTTAATAGAACTGTATAAAAAAAGAAACAAAACCACCGAACAGGTAACAGATGATATTAGAAAACAAGTAGAAGCTTCAATTCCTGCATTAACGGTAGATTTTGGTCAAGTAATAACCGATATGTTGGGCGATTTAATGAGTAGTGTACAACCCATAGAAATTAAAATTTTTGGAACTAATCACGAAAAATTAAAAGAATTATCGCAACAAATAGCACAAAAAGTGGAGCAAATACAAGGCACAGCAGATGTGTTTGATGGGATTGTTATTGCAGGCCCAATGTTTAATATTCATCCGAAAGAAGCTATTTTAAAGCAATTTGGTTTAACGGATATAGACCTCCAAAATCAAATCCAAACCTATTTAGTTGGAACGGTTGCGGGCTCAATTTTAGAGAAAGAGCAGCTTACCAATATTCGTGTTTTACACCCTGAAAATTATAAAACTCCCATTGAGCAATTAAAAAAAGTAAAGATAAGCACGAGTACGGGTGAGTATTTACCCTTGACTACTTTTGCAACTTTTACAATGTTGCCTGGTGTTGCAGAAATTGAAAGAGAAGATCTGCAAACGATGGGTGTTGTAACCGCTCGCTTAAACAATAGAGATTTAGGAAGTGTGATGGCTGATATTAAAAAGGAACTATCTCAAATAAACCTACCACCATCTTATCAAATAGAATATGGCGGTTCGTACGCAGAGCAACAACAGTCGTTTAGTGAATTACTTATGATTCTAATACTTGGAGGGTTATTAGTTTTCACGGTAGTTTTATTTATGTTTCGCAATTTGTTGCTTTCAGTTATTGTAATATTCGTAAGTGCTTTAGGAATATCAGGTAGTGTTTTGGCTTTGTACTTAACACATACACCGCTTAATGTTGGCAGTTATACAGGTATTATTATGATAATAGGCATTATAGGAGAAGCTTCCATTTTTACCATCTACCTGTTTTTAGAAGAAGCCCATAAAATTGATAAAAAAGAAGCTATAATCTATTCCATATCTGCTCGTTTACGACCTAAACTAATGACTGCCATTAGTGCAATTGTAGCCCTTATGCCTTTAGCTATTGGCATTGGAACAGGAGCACAAATGCATCAACCATTGGCTATTGCAGTAGTAGGTGGATTTATAATTGCCTTACCCTTATTGTTAATTGTACTACCGACACTCGTTTATAAGTTTGTTAAAATAGAAACTAATTTTAAATGATAAAATACTTTTTACTCTTTAGTATATTTCCTTTTGTGGCTTTTGCTCAATCTGATAAAAAATTACATAAAGATATTTTCACTAATCTTTCCATTCAAGGAATATATCAAAACGGTTATGTTTTTCCCACAAATGATTTTGTAAAAGGGATTAATGGCGAAAGTGAAATAATAAATGCCTTTCAGACATTTTCTATAAAAATATCCAAGCAAACAACGGGTAAAAGCCAATGGGAGCAGTTATACAACTATCCAAACTGGGGAATAGGAGTTTCTGCTTATGATTTT
Organism: Bacteroidales bacterium; assembly: GCA_027858955.1. Classification (GTDB taxonomy): domain Bacteria; phylum Bacteroidota; class Bacteroidia; order Bacteroidales; family UBA12170; genus UBA12170. The sequence continues at coordinate 3,062 of JAQIBR010000176.1, read as the reverse complement.
TATAATCCTGAAGAAATTGGAACACCTATCGCTTTTTATGGCTTTTTTAATGCTCCTTTTAAACGGTGGAATAAACTAACTTTTAATTATGAATTTGGTTTTGGGGCAACATTCAATTGGAAATCTTTTGACCCAGTTTCTAACAAATACAATATTGCAATCGGTGCAGGTCAGTCATTTTTAATTGATGTAGGCTTAAACTTACAATATAATTTAACGAAGCATTTAGGTATTGAAACAGGATTTTCTCTGACACACTTTTCTAATGGTGCTTTAAAAAAACCAAATAAAGGTATAAATACTATTGCCCCTAAAATTAGTTTAAAATATAATTTTGATGAACGTCCAGCTTTTACAAAACAAGAAATACCAATATACAAGAAAGAGAATGAATGGTTGATTTCAGTTTTTGGAGGTGTAAAAAATGTAATTTTTGATTCTGTAAATATTGGTATAATAGAGAAATATGAAGGGGTTAATTTTCCAGTATTTGGAGTGTCAACCACATTCAACAGACAAATTGGTTATAAATCAAAAATCGGCATAGGAATGTCCTTTTCCTATAACGGCACTGTAAATGCTCAAGTAGCGGTTGATGACAATGAATTAGAAGCGGTTGAAGGTCCTTTTGGTGATAAATTGCAAGTAAGTATTTATCCATCTTATGAATTGGTTATAGATAAATTTTCATTGATATTACAACCTGCTTTTTATATTTATCGGAAAACACTCAAAAATCAATCACCAGTTTTTCATCAAAGAATAGGTGTAAAATATCACTTTTCCAATAATTTCTTTGCAGGAATTACATTGCGTGATTATAAGTTTCACGTATCGGACTTTATAGAATGGAATGTAGGCTATCGAATAAAATGGAATTAAAGCCAACGCTTAAAGTCATACACATTGCCAAGTCGCTCAAAAGCCCACCACACAAGCCAAACTTGTCAAAGAGTATGCCTTTGCCAACGCTCCTGAAAAGAAGCACAGACATACAACAATGGCTATAGTTAATACGGGTTTTGGTGCTTAACCCAAAGTGAAGTGACTTGAACAAAGTCCGCAAAATTTACAATTTTGCGTGTCTATTTTTAAAAGAAAAAATTGTAAATTTGGCTAAGTGCAAGTCCGAAAGTTCAGTTCTCTGAAATCCCGTACTAACCATAGCCGAGACGTTGTACGTAATGCAAAAAGCATAACACACTGAATAACAAGACGAAACAATGAAAGATATCCTGCTAGACAAAGAAGAATTTAAGTTATTCAATGATGATGATCAGTTTGGTTTTTTCTACGATGAAGATGGTTGGCCCACAGAAAATGCTTCTGATGAATTTGATTTAAAAGTAGATGAATTGTATAAGAAATATGATTATATTGTGGTTGATTTCCGAGACAATATTTACGGCCTAAAAAACGAGAAAAAGGAATTAGAAATGAGTGATGTTATGGAGGCTTATGATATTGCAAGAGAAGTAAAAGAATGACAAAATGTGTTCAACACATCCACCTAAATCTGCTACATCATGGACTGGCGAAAAAAAATATCGTTTAGCAGATTTCTTTGACCAGTGGTGGGATATTTATAAGCAATCGCCAACAGAGAAAATCACAGCGGAACAATATAAGGCAGTCAATGCCATACGAGTCTGTAGGACAGAAGCGTTGGGCGTTGATTATTATGCATGTCATGATTGTGGAGAAATCACAAAAGTATATCACAGTTGCAAAAACAGGTTTTGTCCGACCTGCAGTTGGCAAGATACCACAAAGTGGGCGGATAGGATAAAAAACCAAATGATGGATTTACCACATCGCCATGTTGTTATTACCCTTCCTCATTTGCTGAACAACCTTATAAAAGCCAATGGTAAATATTTATTGGATATCTTGTTTAGAACAGCCTCAGGTATTTTGAAAGACTGGATTTTGAAAAGGTATGGTATAAAATCAGGTATTATATCAGTTTTGCATACTTTTGGAGAAACCAAAGGTTATCATGTACATGTGCATGTGATAGTCTCCTGGGGAGGTATAAAAGCAACAACAGGAGCGTTAAAATCCATAGAGAGTGATTATGTTAATTACGATTTTCTTAAGAAGAAATTTAGGATAAAATTTGAGGATGAATTGGTGAAGATGTATGAAGATAATACTTTGGTTCATGGCTTTGATGATGACAGGGCGTTTTTTGGTTTTATTAAGCAACTAAATAAGAAGAAATGGATACTGCATTTGGAGCCAGCTATGGAAGTTCCAACACAGGTTATTCGTTATATTGGTAGATACTCAAAAAGAGCATGTTTGAGCGAATATAAACTTACCAAGATGGAAGGAGAAGTAATCGCCTTTAGATATAAAGACAATAAGGATTTGGATAAAAGAGGAAAACCTAAAGAACAAGAAAAAGAATTTCATTATAAAGATTTCTTTCCACGCCTTTTGCAACACGTACCATTGAAATATTTTCGGCTTGTTCGTTATTATGGTATGTATTCCAATAGATCTCAAATCCCTGAAGAATATCTATATAAAGAAAGCGATAATACTGAGATTAATGAGCAAGAAAGATGGGAAGAGCTACAAGAAGAAAAGACAGGAATCAACCCTATGCTCTGTAAACACTGCGATACAGTAAAGATCTATTTATATACAATCTTCAGAAAAAGAGATGGAAAATTTATAAAAATCAATAGAAAAGAGATATCCATTATAAAAAAACAAGAAGCTTTAAAAGTTGCCTAAAGCCTCATCTGGGATAACTATGTTTAAAAGTGAATAAAAACAATAAAAAAGAGGTGAAATGAGAAAAAAAGAGGATAAAATGAAAAATATAAATCGAAAGTTGAAATAATTGATATAATTTTAAGGTTTGAAAGTAATAAAGGAAAAAGTTAAATAATTGAACGCCGTATAAATAAGCACATACGCACAACAGAGTATTATAAAACATTACGCGCATCCATTTTGAGCAGGGCAAAATCACACTTTTTTTTGCAGAAATTTGGAATTTATAGATTGCGACTTTGTGTATGCGTAACGATTTCATATACTTAACGTTA
>JAQIBR010000030.1 GCA_027858955.1 Bacteroidales bacterium | reverse complement strand
CATTAGCAAGATTCCTGATTATTTCACTATACTGGTAACCAATAGTTTGAACCCTCATCCCTAATTCAGTATCAATAAGCTTACTTAGTCCTGATTGGTTGAATAATGCATCTACAAATGAAATTCCTGCAAAAGGACTTACTTGACCGTTTAATTTTTGTACTTTTATGCTCATGATTTTATCACTAATTGGTTTGTTTAGTTGCACTAATATAAGTGAAAAAATCATATGGCTAACATCTGTGCAAAATACTTTTGTACAGATGTTTAGCTGTTTTTATTGAAAAAGTGTTGCGGATTTAAGGGAATATCGAAAATTTAAGACGAAAAATAGGAAGTGATTATTTGGAGATCATTTTAAAAAGAACCTCCAAAATTGATGATGATATTATTATTTCGGTGGAAAATAAGTGGGAATAAAACAATAATTTGGATTTGGTATCACGTATCAGGGATCAAATTTTCTATAAAAAATGATACTTGATGCTAATAATGAATATCCAATTCAAGAGCGTTTGGCTTCACCGAGCTCGTAAACTCCCGCTCGGCCTAATCTTCCGCCAGAGAGCGGACAAGACAGATTAGGACGCAGACGCATTTTGTCTCTGACAGTCAAAACAATCCAATACTTTAAACGATCATGATACCATAATTTATAATAAGCTTAATCTCTTGATTAAGCTTAGCTGGGCAGTACTTTTTTGTATTATTCTTTTGCGCAAAATTTGCACTCATCTAATTACAACAGACCACATTCTCCTCTGAATAATAAATCACCAAACCTTCTTGATAAAATGATTAAAAAGTCTATTTTTGATTAGCTCAAAAAAAAGGAACGCTTTTAAAAGCAATTCTTTTACTTAGCAAGCAATTTAGTATTCAATAAAAGCTACTTATTCATTAATGGATTTAGGCTGGCTTTTCTTATTAATCTATTAAACATGCAAGATTTCCTTTTAATAAATACAAGAAAGACTATTTTATCTTTCGCTATAATATTGACATTATTCAATCTGTCTTTATTTGCTCAAAACCAAGCTGAATCGCCATTAATGCAATCTTATAAAGTGCATATGGAATTAAAATTGAGCACTAATTATGGTTTGGAATGGATTCAACTTGGTCCAACGCTTAATGGAGCCAGAGCAGAGACGGTAGAATCAGACCCTAATAAACCGGGAACCCTTTATGTCGCTTTTGGGTCAGGAGGCTTATGGAAAAGTATCAATAATGGAATGAGCTGGAAACCAATCTTTGAAAATATGCCTTCTCTTGGAATTGGCGATATTGCCCTTGCTCCTTCGAATTCTGAAATTATTTATGTGGGAACCGGAGAAAGTTTGAAAAAAGCAAGAAATTTTACCATGCCGGGAACAGGTATTTATCGTTCTGATGATGGTGGCGATTCCTGGAATCATCTTGGGCTAAACGATTGCTGGCATATTGGCGAAATAAGTGCTCATCCTGAAAATCCGGATATTGTTTTGGTTGCTGTGCAAGGTCACTTCTGGTCTTCTAATACCAATCGTGGCATTTTTCGTACCGAAGATGGAGGGAAAACCTGGGAGCATGTTTTATATCTTGATAAAGAGACTGGTGCAAATGATATCGTATTCTCCCCAAAAGATCCTGATATCGCATATGCTAGCATGTGGCAAAATTACCCATCGGTTAATGGACTAAAAAGTGCCATATACACAAGCAATGATGCAGGTAAAACATGGAATAAGGCTGTTAATGGAATCACAATAAATGAAGGAACAGGACGCATAGGTATTGCGGCTTCCTATCAGGATAAAAACAAAGCCTATGCTTTTATCGACCAACGAAATCGGGATTTGAAAGATGGTGCTGGAGAAATATATAAAACACTGGATGGTGGAAAAAGCTGGAAACGTAGTCATGAGGATAATATCTATTCGTTAGCTGGGCTCGGCTGGTATTTTATGGATATCTATGTGAATCCTAAAAATGATGAGGAAGTTTATGCACTTGGTGTGGGTTTTATTCATAGTACCGATGGTGGAAAAAGCTTTGATTTTATTCGAGGACAAATTAATCACATTAGTCCAAGTCCGGCACAAACCATGCATCTCGACCATTGTGAATTATGGATCAATCCATTAAATCCACAGGAACTATTATTGGCAAACGATGGTGGCGCATATCATAGCTTCGACAATGGCAAAACCTGGTTGCATTTAAATAACATTCCTACAGGAGAATTCTATGATGTCGAACTTGATAATAAAGAACCCTATACCATTTATGGCGGAGTGCAAGATGATGCAACGGTTTTTGGTCCGGCGAAAGAGTTCAACCCAAAATTTAACGACCAATGGGAATATTTATGGATTGATGCCTGGAGTGGGGGCGATGGCTGTATTACGCTTGTCGATCCGAAGGATGAAAACACAGTTTATTTCAGCATGCAAAATGGAGGAGCTAGAAGGCTTGATATAGAAAAAGGAAAATCAAAATCTATTCGACCACGATTTGATGAAGAAGATATTTCTATTCATTACAATTTCCTAACTCCTTATATGTTATCCCCTCACAATTCCGACAGAATATATATGGCCGGTAATTATGTAATGAAAAGTGATAACAGAGGAGATGACTGGAGCATAATTAGTCCGGATTTGGTTAAATTAAAAAACAATCTAAAAAAGGAAACAGGAGCCGGTGCAATGGCGGAATCTTTTTTTGAAGAAGGAGTTCTGTATGTTGGCACCGATAGAGGCGCAGTTTGGCGAACAAAAAATGGCGGAAAGGACTGGGATGATATTTCGAACGGACTGCCGGAAAATTACATACGATGCCTTTATCCATCCAAACACAAAAAAGGAAGAATTTACCTGCAACAAACCGGACTCAATTACGACGATTTTGGTGCGTATTTATATGTTTCTGATAATTATGGAAAAGAATGGAAATCCATTAAAAATAACTTACCCAATCAATTGGTAAATTGCATCTTAGAGGATCCTATATATGAAAATATACTTTATGCAGGAACCTATAGGGGAGTGTATGTTTCTGAAAATTTTGGAAGAGACTGGTCCTATTTTGGAATGAATTTACCGGATGCCAGTATTGCTGATATTGTTATCGATGAAAAGTCGATGGACATGGTCATTGCAACTCACGGACGAGGAATTTACAAACTGAACCTGTGTCCTTTTTACACAAAAATCAACTCCGACATCCATGATAATTTTCTGTTCAATACGCCAAATGCTGTATTCCCACAAAGAAGAGACACACATAGGGATATAGATGAAAATACTGTGGAAAAAGTTCCAATAACTTTTTGGTTAGAAGAAAGCGAAAATGTAGAACTAATTGTGACTAACCAGAATGATTCTGTTCTCTGGTCACATAGCCTGGAAGGACAAAAAGGATTTAATCAATATCGATGGGATTTGATCACCAAAGTTGAAAAAAATGACCAGGCTTATTTTTATCAATTTAAAAAATACTTACCCATTGGTGATTATAAATTATTGCTCAAAAGTTCTGCATGGGAATTAGAAAAGGAGTTTACTGTAGCAGATTTTAAATTTAACAATTGTGGTAAATTAGCAGATGCTATTTTAAATGACAGTATATTCATTACTCCTGTTAAAACGAAAAATTAGTTTTTGTAATTCAATTAAAAAAAATAATCAAATGTTTAGTATTGAAACCTACACAAAAAGACAACAAGAATTATTAAGTCAGGTAAATTCAGGTATCATCCTGTTGCCCGGAAACGAAGAAAGCCCGATGAATTATACCGATAATCAGTATCGTTTCAGGCAAGACAGTACATTTTTATATTTTTTTGGATTAAACAGGCCGGGACTAATCTCCTTATTGGATACCAATAAGGGTGAAGTAACAATTTATGGTGATGATTTCACGGTTGAAGACTTCGTTTGGATGGGAAAGCAAGCCACTGTCAGAGACCAGGCTGCGCTCTGTGGTGTTGAAAAAACAGGAAGCATCAACGATTTAGTTAATAGGCTAAGACAGGCAACAAAAAGTAAAGAAGCTATTCACTTCCTGCCACAATACCGGCATCATAACATCCTGAAGCTGATGAAGTTTACAGAGCGTAATGCTCAGGAAATTGAAAACGGTGCTTCAGCAGAACTGATTAAAGCGGTGGTTGCGCAACGCAATTATAAAACAGAAGAAGAACTTGTAGAAATTGAAAAGGGTATCGACACCACAGTTGAAATGCATGTTGCAGCCATTAAAATGCTTAAGCCCGGCATGAGTGAATTGGAGCTGGTAGTGAAAATTGAAAAAATGGCACGTGCTGCTGGCGGTGATATTTCGTTTCCAACCATCGCCACAATAAACGGGCAAACCCTGCACAATCATTATCATGGAAACACCGTTAAAGAAGGGCAACTCTTTTTGCTCGACTGTGGGGCGGAAACACCCATGGGCTATGCCGGCGACCTATCAAGCACTTTCCCTGTTAGCAAAACATTCAGCAGCTTACAAAAAGATATATACTCCCTTGTACTTAAGTCACATTATGCCTGTGTTGATAATTTGAAACCCGGCCATACTTTTAAAGATGTTCATCGTGCTGCCTGCCTTAGCATTGCCGATGGCTTAAAAGGTATGGGACTGATGAAAGGGGATACTGAAAGTGCAGTGGATGCAGGTGCTCATGCACTGTTTTTTCCATGTGGAACAGGTCATATGATGGGGCTAGATATCCATGATATGGAAAATCTGGGTGAAGAATATGTTGGCTACAACGGAAAACCTAAAAGCACACAATTTGGATTAAAATCTTTACGTTTGGCCAGAGAACTGGAGCCGGGATTTGTGCTGACCATTGAGCCGGGGATATATTTTATACCGGAACTAACCGATCAGTGGAGAGCAGAGAATAAATTCAAAGAGTTTCTGAATTATGATGAAATTGATAAGTTCAGAAACTTTGGTGGCATTAGAAATGAAGAGGACTACCTTATTACCACTGATGGAAAACGGCTTCTTGGAAACAAAGAGAAACCTATGCGTATTGAAGAAATTGAGGATTTGAGGAAATAAAACCACAACATCTTTGTAAATTATTTGATTATCAAAAATTTTAAATTGAACAAATGGATAAATTAATCACCAAAATACTGTCAATACAAATTTTCGCCTTAATGATCTTCCTGTTCTTAGCAGTCCCTTGTCAAAGTCAGGAGGGCATGCTGACACTCGAAGATATTTATGTAAATAGCACCTATTCCACTGAAAGCTTTGGACCAGTTAAATGGTATAAAAATGGAGATGGATACACTTCTCTTGAACAGTCAGTAGATAGCAAAGGAAAAGACATTGTGCTCTATCAAACAAAGTCGGGCGACAAAGAAATACTGGTTTCAGCTTCCAGTTTAATTCCTGAGGGTAAAGACAAACCACTTGGGATTAGCAACTATCAATTTTCGAAAGATGGCAACTACTTGATGATTTTTACAAATACCAAAAAGGTATGGAGGAATAATACAAGGGGCGATTATTGGGTTTTAAATATCCATAGCGCTAAACTGACACAATTAGGTCGTGATTTACCGCTTTCTTCTTTGATGTTTGCCAAATTCTCTCCTGACAGCAAGCGTATTGCTTATGTTTCGGAAAAGAATATTTATGTAGAAGATGTAGCAGGCGGAAACATTGAACAACTAAGCTTTGATGGCGCAGGTAACATTATTAATGGAACAACCGATTGGGCTTATGAGGAAGAGTTTGGCTTGCGTGATGCTTTCAGGTGGAGCAAGGACAGTAAAAAAATTGCCTTCTGGCAAATTAACATTGAAGGGGTGGGCATTTTCACCCTGATAAATAACATCGATTCGATTTATGCCCAAACAACTCCTTTTGCTTACCCAAAGGTTGAAACAGTCAATCCCGAAGCAAAAATCGGGGTGATCAATTTAGATGATAAGCAGATTGTATGGATGAATATTGAGGGTGACAAAAGAAACAACTATCTGCCAAGAATGGAATGGACAGCCAATACTAATGAATTGGTAATTCAGCAAATTAACCGTCAGCAAAATATTAACCGGATAATTATTGCCAATGCTGTTAGCGGAGCTACAAAAGTAATTTTCACTGAAGAAACCGCCTCATGGACAGAGGCTGTTGATGATTTAATGTGGATAGATGGTGGAAAGGAATTTACCTGGAAAAGTGATAGAAGCGGATGGCTGCATCTCTATTTGGTTTCATCAGACGGAAAGCAATTACAACAGATTACCAAAGGCAATTTTGAAGTTATTCAATCACTGGGTATTGATGAAAAAACCGGAGATGCCTATTTTATGGCCTCACCAGAAAACCCTACACAACGCTATTTGTACAAAACAAATATTAACGGAAAAGGTCAGCCGGAAAGGCTTTCTCCCGAAAATGAAAACGGGCATCATTATTACAATATTTCCCCTGATAAGAAATATGCCATCCACACTTTCTCCAACTACAAAACTCCGCCGCTTATTGATATTGTCAGCTTAAAAGACCATAAATTAATAAGGATTTTGAAAGACAACAAGGCATTGAAACAGAAATTCGAAAACCTGAACATTCAGTTTAAAGAGTTTTTCAGAATACCTATAGAAGACAGTTTATTACTTGACGCTTACATTATTAAGCCCCCAAATTTTGACATCAATAAAAAATACCCCGTGATTTTTTATGTATACGGCGAACCGGCTGGAACTACAGTGCAAGACAGATGGTCGGGAAATGATTTATGGGATTATTTTCTTTCGCAGCAAGGATACATAATAATAAGTGTTGACAACCGTGGTACGAAAGTTCCAAGAGGAAGGGAGTGGAAAGAAAGTATTTACAAAAAAATAGGCATCGCAGCCCCTTTTGACCAGGCAGCAGCAGCGAGACACATAATACAGAAATGGGATTTTATTGACAAAGACAGGATTGGTATCTGGGGATGGAGTGGCGGCGGTTCCATGACCCTGAATTGTATGTTCCGCTTCCCGGAAATTTATAAAACCGGTGTTGCCATTGCTTTTGTCAGCAACCAAAAATTTTATGATTCTTTTTACCAGGAA